>NZ_KV799921.1:0-32640 GCF_001810105.1 Neisseria sp. HMSC068C04 | reverse complement strand
ACGGCAAGGCGAGGCAACGCCGTACTGGTTTAAAGTTAATCCACTATAATATTAGTTGAGCAGATTTGAATGCAATAAACACTCAATATACCTTCGGCGGAATAACTGCCGATATGTTGATTTCAATCTGCAAAACAGATAATCCAAAGGCCGTCTGAAACTGATTTTTAGTGTTTCAGACGACCTTTGTTTGCTTTGCTGCGTGGATTTAGCGGAAGAAGTCGCCCATGCCTGCCGGCAGGCCTTGGGTAAACGCACCCATGGTTTTGTTGGTGGTTTCTTCGGCTTTTTCAGAAGCGGTATTGATGGCAGCCAATACCAAATCTTCCAGCATTTCTTTGTCGTCAGCGGCCTCTTGAATCAAATCAGGGCTGATTTCAAGTTTGCGGACAACGTGTGAACACGTCATCACCACTTTTACCAAACCATTGCCTGCTTCGCCTTCAACTTCGGTTTCAGCCAGCTTGGCTTGTGCCTTTTTCATGTTTTCCTGCATTTGTTGCGCCTGTTTCATCAGGCCGCCTAATCCGGCTTTTCCGAACATGTTTTACTCCTATGGGTTTGAATAAATGGGTTTCACTCATGCCGTCTGAAAACGCTATTGCCTTTCAGACGGCCTTGTATATCAATATTTTAAGAATGTCCTGCCAACTCTAAAGAATCCGGCAGCCATTGTGCTTCAAAGGTTTGCAAGATTTTCTGCGCCGTTGTATCCGCTTCCAGCAAATCTTGCGCCTGCTGCCGCCCTTCTTCTTGAATACGTTTGCGGCGCATAACCGGCGTTTCCCAGCCTTTATCATCCTGCCAAGGCTCGGTTTGCAGCCTTAAATTACCAAGATGGTAGGCCTCGCTCAACGTCTGGCAGATTTTATCCAAGCGCTCTTTATTGGCAGTCGCTTTGGCCTCATCCGTCAACGACAGCATGATTAAACCTGCTTCCGCATCATAACTCGTCCATGCCGCATTTTGTGCCAACATCTGCGCCGCGCCTAATTTACGGGCGAAGCGTTCGATAATACTGTGCCAATTCTCTGTTTTAAACTCAGGCAAAGGAGCGAACTGAAGCTCTTCTTCATCTCCCTCCTCTTCTTCAGGCTCAGCAGACGCAACCGGCTGCGGCACTTCCATCACATCAGCATGGTGTGAATCTTCATATGTATATGCTTCATCAAAATACGGAGGCGGAATTTCCTCATCCATGTGCGGATATTCTTCCGGCTCAGGGGCCGTCTGAACTTTTGCAACAGGCAATGGTGCCTCCGCTTCTTGCATCTGCGCCGTTTGTGTTTGAGGCGGCTCAGCCGATACTTGGCTCGGCATTTCCTCCCAAGGCGGTACATCCACCTGTTGTTGTTGAGCAGACTGAATAGTTTCTTCAGACGGCCTTTCAACGATATCCTGTTTGGTCGGAACAGCCTCTTTCTCAACCGCCGGTGCTGCTATCGACTCAGATTTCGGCAGCTGAAAAGGCTTTTTTTCGGCCTCAGCTTTCTGATGGTCGGAATGCAAATCCGTGTGTTCAATTTGACTTTGCGTATCGCAACCCGAAGCAGCCAACGGCGCAAATGCAAGCATGCGCAAAAGCGTCATGACAAAACCGGCATACTCGTCCGGAGCCAGCGGCAAATCCTGTTTTCCATGAATAGCACATTGATAATAAAGCTGAATCTGCTCGCCACTCAAAGCCTGACTTAATCGCAGCAAAGTTTCACGTTCAGGATCGTCATTTGCCAAGGCGGAAGGAATGGTTTGAATCAAAGCCAAACGTTGCAACAGCATGGCCAATTCTGCCAATGCGCTGTCAAAACCAATTGCTCTGGCGGACATTTCCTGAGCTTTTTCCAGCAAGGCCTCACCGTTTTGATTGATGATTCCTTCAAGCAATTCAAACAAATATTGTTTATCGACCGCTCCGATCATTTGGCGGACATCTTGTTCGGCAACTTTACCCGAACCCATGGCAATCGCCTGATCCAAAAGACTCAACGCATCACGCATCGAACCGGCGGCGGCGCGGCCTAAAAGCTGCAAAGCCTGCGGCTGATAAGGAACATTTTCACGGTCCAATACATGTGCCAAATGCTCGGCAACCTGTTGGGTTGTCATGTTGCGCAACACAAACTGCAGACAGCGGCTCAATACGGTAATGGGGACTTTGTGCGGATCGGTGGTCGCCAAAATGAATTTAACGTGTTCAGGCGGTTCTTCCAAAGTCTTCAGCATGGCATTGAACGCGCTTTTGGAAAGCATATGCACTTCGTCGATGATATAGACTTTGTATTTACCCGCAGTCGGCGCATATTGTGCGTTTTCCAACACTTCGCGGATATTGTCGATACCTGTATTCGATGCCGCGTCGATTTCCAATAAATCCACATAACGGCCGCTGTCGATTTGCGTACAGCTTTCACACTGACCGCACGGCTCGCCATGCACGGCATTTTCGCAGTTCAAGCTCTTGGCCAAAATCCTAGCAATCGTGGTCTTGCCCACACCGCGCGTTCCTGTCAGCAGATAGGCATGGTGCAGACGGCCTTCGTCCAGCGCGTTGCGCAGGGCTTTGACGACGTGTTCCTGACCGACCAAATCGGCAAAGGTTTTCGGACGCCATTTTCGTGCAAGAACTTGATAAGCCATGTTGTTTCTCTACGGGAAATAAATCGGAAGGCCGTCTGAAAAGAATTATCCGCTTTTCAGACGGCCTCAGAAAATGGCATATATTCTAGCATTTTTTTGATTTTTATTAAGGATTTTCTATCAAGCCGACGGCGACAGCATGTCATCGCAATATTAGAATGCTACACAAATGATAAACAATTTGAAGCTCAAATCATTATGCCCGAAATCATACTACGCAACCAATCAGCCACTATGCAAGTCAATACAATGGGCGGATACATTGATTCCCTAACTCTAAAAGGACGGGAAGTCTTATTTCCGAAAACCAGCGTTCAAGTAGGCGATGACACAAAATTACGCGGCGGTATGCACGTTTGCTTACCCCAATTCGGACCGGACAGCAAAAATCATCTGGCCCAACATGGTTTCGGTAGAACTTCAGACTGGGAAATCCGCCATCAAAATGAATCGGATATCGGCTTGAAATTAATCAGCACAGAAAAAGGCTATGAACACGTCGAATGGTTGCTTGATTACAGCCTGCCTAACGAAGATGAAGCCATCGCTATCCTAACTGTCTGCAATTACGGCGAATCGCCCGTCCGCACATCCCCGGGATTCCACCCCTACTTTACCGCCGTCGGTACACAATTTGATTTCAACGGCGCCCCATACGATGCCGACTATATCTCCCATACCGAATTTGTTTCCTCCGACCAGGATGCACACGTTGCATTTGACGGTTTGAAACTGGATATCCGCACTCAAAATCTGCCTGTGTATGCCCTCTGGAGCGATCGAAACGGCCAATATACTTGTGCAGAGCCAACCGCAGAAGGCAATGCATTTTTATCCCCTGCACGAGGCGGACAGTTTGTTTCAGGGCACAGCAAAAAACGTTACGCCATGAAAATCAGACTGATGGCTTAAATTATTCTGTAAAGTCATAAATACTTAAAAACCACCCAAATGGGTGGTTTTCTTATGGCTTATAGGCCATTGTTATTGATTGCATTTGCAATATCGCGTACCGCTGTTACATACATACGGCTGTGGTTGTATTGCCATACAGTGTAGAAGTTATTCAGGCCCAAATAGTATTCAAATACGCCCGGGCTGGTTTCCAAAGCATACAACACAGCCTTTTCATTATCCGCAACAGCAGCTTGAGGCACCACACCCAAAGCTTTGAAATCTGCGACAGTGCGTGTCAAAGCTGTTTTCTCATCGATAATCGCCTGCAAGTGCGGAGTAATCGTCAGACTTACCGGCACAACCATCTTACCACCGGTCTGCCAACCATGCTGCTTCATATAATTGGCGACAGAAGCCGCCACATCGCCGACATTATTCCAAATATCGCGATGACCATCATCATCATAGTCTACCGCCCATTTACGGTAGCTTGAAGGCATAAATTGCGGCATACCCATCGCACCGGCATAGCTGCCTTTGAAGTCAAAGACATTTTCTTTTTCTTCTTTTGCCATCTGCAAAAGTTCACTCAACTCGTTTTGGAAAAACTCGGCACGGCGAGGATAATCAAAGGCCAATGTACTCAAGGCATCGGCAACGCGGAAGCTGCCCGTATTTTTGCCGTAATTAGTTTCGATACCGAGAATCGCCACAATTAATTCGGCAGGTACGCCGTATTTGCGTGCCACATCATCGATTACGGCACGGTTTGCCGCATAGAATTGTCTGCCGCCATTAAATTTGACCGCACCAGAGTTACCAGTGCGGAATTCATACCAAGGACGCGAAGTGCTTGGGCGGTACATAATGGTAATAATATTGCCTTTATACACCACGCCATTGAAGAAGTTACGCAATTCTTCCGCACTGAAACGGCGGTTTTTCACTTCATATTGGATAAACTGCTGAACATTGACGTTCTCATTGAAACCGCTGCTGGCAACAGATTCAGCCGCAGAATCAAATACAGGACGTTTTGCAGAGGAAACAGGTTCAACCGGTTTTGTCGTATCAACCGCAGGCTTTTGCGGGGTACTACATGAAGCCAGAGCCAAAGCAGCCAGACCCATCCCAAAGATTTTGATTTTATTCATAAATAATCTCTTTATTAAAATACTATGATAAATCCGAATACGAAAGAATATTCGTCCAACACATCATCTCTCTATGCCAACTACCATACTTTTTAACCAGCCAAAAATATAAACAACTCGGCACTGATTTGCTTCGGCTCAAGCACATAGACAAGGCCGTCTGAAATCCAAGGAAACCCTTGATTTTCAGACGGCCTTGAATGAATCAATTACTCAGCGGCTGCAACAACAGCAACGGTAATTTTAGCAACAGCGTCAGTGTGCAGAGCCACTTCAACTTCGTATTCGCCAACAGCTTTCAAAGGACCGTTAGGCAGACGTACGTTTGCTTTAGCAGCTTGGATACCGGCAGCAACAATCGCTTCAGCGATGTCGGCATTGGTAACAGAACCGAACAGACGACCATCAACACCGGCTTTTTGAGCAACAGTAATGGTTTGGCCTTCCAGTTTTTCTTGGCGTGCTTTAGCATCAGCCAAGATTTCAGCTTGTTTGGCTTCCAATTCAGCGCGGCGTGCTTCGAATTCTTTCATGTTGGCTTCGGTTGCACGTTTTGCTTTACCGGCAGGGATCAGGAAGTTGCGTGCGTAACCGTTTTTAACGGTAACGATATCACCCAAGTTACCCAGACCGCCGATTTTTTCTAACAGAATAATTTGCATGATTTAAACTCCAAAATTATTTGTGTTGATCGGTGTAAGGCAACAGAGCCAGGAAACGGGCACGTTTCACAGCGGTAGCCAACTGACGTTGGTAGTGTGCTTTAGTACCAGTAATGCGGGCAGGGATGATTTTGCCGTTTTCAGAGATGAAGTCTTTCAACAAATCAACTTGTTTGTAATCAACTTCTTGGATTTTTTCAGCCGTAAAGCGGCAGAATTTTCTACGTTTGAATGATTGACGAGCCATTGTCGTTTAACCTTTATATTCTTTAATGTTCTGTATGCGTAGTACCGGCTTGGGGAAGCGTTGGCTGCGTTGCGCCAAAAAACCTTCCGACTCGATGACGGCATCTTGCCGATACTGCCATTCTTCAGCCTGCTTACCTAAAATCCGCGCGGGAATTTCAAATTTGACCAGACATTTCTGTCCGTTTTCTTCCTGCCAAGACTCATGTTGTAACACAATATCTAAAACAGGAATTCCTGCCGGCGTATATCTCAAAGGCTGAACCTGCAAGATACGGGCGGTAAGCTTAATCAGATTATTCAATCTTATTCGGCTGCTGCAACTTCTTCAGCTGCACCGTTCAGCAAGTTTTTTGCTTTTTCGCCGCCCAGCATTGGGGAAGCTTCAGTTACAGCGTGTTTTGTTTTGATGGTCAGGTGACGCAGTACGGCATCATTGAAGCGGAAAGCAGTTTCCAGCTCTTCAACCACTTCAGGAGTAGTTTCGATATTCATCAAAACATAGTGTGCTTTGTGGATTTTGTTGATTGGGTAAGCCAATTGACGACGGCCCCAGTCTTCCAAACGGTGGATTTTACCGCTGGCTTCAGTAATCATGGTTTTGTAACGCTCAACCATAGCAGGCACTTGCTCGCTTTGATCAGGATGAACGATAAACACGATCTCGTAATGACGCATGTTATCTCCTTATGGATGATTAAAAACAGCCTTTCACCATGCGAAGTAAAAGGCAAGGCAAAGAGGCTGAATTTTATCCGCATTTCTTAAAGAATACAAGTCTGAATTCAAAATCTACTTTCTTTTCAATTAAAAAACAACAATAGGCCTTATGGTTATTTCCTAGCAAACCACTCAACTATCTGCCAAAAATCTGCTAAAATCTGCCCATCCTAATAAATACAGCATCAGAAGGCACACAATCATGGCTCTTTTGCAGATTTCAGAACCCGGCATGTCCGCCGCCCCCCATCAACACCGCCTCGCCGTAGGCATTGATTTAGGTACAACCAACAGCTTGGTTGCCACCGTCCGCAGCGGCAGCGCAGTCTGCCTACCTGATTCAGACGGCCGCGCCACCCTGCCTTCGGTTGTTCGTTATTTGGATGGCGAAGTTGAAGTCGGCAAAAATGCCCTTTCCGCCCAAAAAACCGATCCGCTAAATACAATCAGCTCCGCAAAACGCTTAATCGGCCGCACCCTTACCGACCTCGCACAAGAGGCGCAATACCTGCCCTATCGATTTACACCCAATGAGCGCGTGGTCGAATTAAACACCCGTCAAGGCGCGAAAACGCCTATCGAAGTATCGGCAGAAATCCTCAAAGCCCTCAAATTGCGCGCCGAAGAAACATTGGGCGGTGATTTGGTTGGTGCCGTTATCACCGTACCCGCTTATTTTGACGATGCCCAACGCCAAGCCACCAAAGATGCCGCGCGCTTGGCAGGCTTGAATGTCTTGCGCCTCCTCAACGAGCCGACCGCTGCCGCAATTGCCTACGGACTGGATAACGCCTCAGAAGGTACGTTTGTCGTTTACGACTTGGGCGGCGGCACATTCGACGTATCCGTATTGCAACTGACCAAAGGCCTGTTTGAAGTAAAAGCCACCGGCGGCAACAGCGCATTGGGCGGCGACGACTTCGATCATCGTTTGTTCTGCTACCTACTCGAACAAAACGACCTCTCCAAACTCAACGAACAAGACAGCCAACTTCTGCTTTCCCTTGTCCGTACTGCCAAAGAAAAACTGACTACTCAAACCGAAGCCGTCATCGAAACCACACTTTCAGACGGCCATAACATTCATACCGTCATTACCCGCCAAGAGTTTCACAACCTGACCCAAAATCTGGTACAAAAAACCATCGAGCCCGTCAAACAGGCTTTGAAAGATGCCGGCGTAACCAAGGCCGATGTCAAGGGCGTGATTATGGTTGGCGGCTCTACCCGTATGCTGCACGTTCAACAAGCAGTTGCCACATTCTTTGGTCAAACTCCGCTGAATAACCTCAATCCTGACGAAGTGGTCGCACTCGGTGCCGCCATACAGGCAAACGTCCTTGCCGGCAACAAAACCGACAGCGAATGGCTGCTACTGGACGTTACCCCTTTGTCGCTTGGTTTGGAAACCTACGGCGGTCTTGCCGAAAAAATCATCCCGCGCAACTCCACCATTCCTACCGCGCGTGCGCAGGACTTCACCACTTTCAAAGACGGTCAAACCGCCATGACGATACACGTCGTGCAAGGCGAGCGCGAACTCGTTTCCGACTGCCGCAGCCTTGCCAAATTTACCCTGCGAGGCATTCCGCCGATGGCAGCAGGCGCAGCGCGTATCCGCGTGACCTTCCAAGTTGATGCCGACGGATTACTGTCCGTTTCCGCACAAGAACAAAGCACCGGCGTACAGGCGCAAATCGAAGTCAAACCTTCCTACGGCTTGGACGACAGCACCATCACCCAAATGCTCAAAGACAGCATGAGCAACGCTGCCGAAGACATGGCCGCACGCGCACGCGCCGAAGCCGTAGTCGAAGCCGAAAGCCTGACCGATGCCGTCAACGCCGCCCTTGAGTTGGATAGCGATTTGTTGGAAGCCGAAGAATTGCAACAGATTCAACAAGACATTGCTGCTTTGCAAGGCCGTCTGAAAGACGGCAAAGCCGAAGACATCCGCGCCGCCGTCGCCAAACTCAGCCACAGTACCGACAACTTCGCCGCCAAGCGCATGAACCGCAACATCCAACGTGCGTTGACTGGTCAAAGCGTTGATAATATTTGATGCCTAAACAATTTCAGACGGCCTTTGATAAAAGGCCGTCTGAAAAGATGTCATCTCACAGAAATAAAAATAAAGGACAACAATGGAAAAAGCAGGTATTGTCTACCTGATGAAAACCGTCATCAAAGGTGTATATAAAATTGGTATTACTGACGAAAATAATTTTGAAATTAGAATGCGCCATTTGGAAAATAACGGCTACGCAAACGTTGCTGGGTTAGAGCGTATTCTAGCCATTAAAACCGACAACTATAAAGAAAAAGAAACCTTACTTCATGAAATTTTCGGCAAAAGCCAAATAGGAGAAACTGAGCTTTTTGCAATTGATGAAAATCTTGTAAAAAGGCTTTTTCTCTCATTAAGAGGCGAAATTGTATTTCCTAAAAATGAAATAGCAGAGTTAGGTTTTGAAAAAACTGTCAAAGAACATCATCAAGAAAAAATCTTTGAAGTAAACAGAAGTGCATTTATCTCCTTTATTAAGGAAAAGCACCAACAAAATCCTTCCATATTAAGAAATCTCATCTCTTCAGAAAATGCATATAAACCCAAAAACTCCAAAGTCCGTCTATATAAAGACGAATACTTTGGAAAAAGCGGATCAAAGCTAACCACTGAAATTGAAGATGGTCTTCACATTTATACTACCTACTCAAAAAAGGATTTGAAGATAGCTTACGAAGATTACTCAAAATTATTTGAATCACAATGAGACTCTGGCATCAAACCCTTATTCCCCTACTCCCCCGCTCCCAGCTTTTAGGGCAGCATCGCGAATGCGCCGCGCTTCGCGGGGCAGGTTGGGGCAGGCCGCATGCGACGGTGAATTATGTCTTCACCCATTCGCCTTACAAGCTCTATCTGTATCACGCACTGATTATGGAAGAGATGGAAAAGCGCGGCTACAAGCCTGACGTTTTATGGAAAGACCCGCTATATCGCGGCAAAGCCGTTGCCCCATACCATTCCCACGCGACTGAAACAGCTACTTCGCCGATTTATGCCGAACACGATGATGCCTACTTAGACGAATGCCTGGAAAATTTAAGAAGTAAAGGCATCATGTTACAAACCCATTTTTCAGACGACCTGAATATTGAATACCCCAGGCCGTCTGAAACCACTTTAACCACAACCACTCTTAAACAACCGAGACAATAAAAATGCCAAAAATTACCGTACTCCCACACGCGACATTATGCCCCGAAGGCGCGGTTATCGAAGACGCACCGGAAGGCCAAACTGTCCTTGACGTACTGCTCGACCACGATATCGAAGTCGATCACGCCTGCGAAAAATCCTGCGCCTGCACAACTTGCCACGTGATTATCCGCAAAGGTTTTGACAGCCTGGAAGAACCGACCGAATTGGAAGAAGACCTACTCGACCAAGCATGGGGCTTGGAAGCCGACTCGCGCCTGAGCTGTCAGGCAGTCGTTGCCGATGAAGACTTAGTGGTCGAAATCCCCAAATACACCATCAACCACGCGCGCGAAGATCATTAAAACAAGGTTTAATGAAAAAGGCCGAGACCTTTGCAATAACATAGGTTACTAAAATTTTATGCTCAATCTCATTTTCAAAATGCAAAACCTTTCTGATTTTTCCTACTTTTTGCTCAATATTAGGAGGGTTTTAGTCAATTGAAAATTTTTTGGCGCATTTTTATGCGTCAAATTTCGTTAATAGACTATTTTTGCAAAGGTCTTAGGCCGTCTGAAACCATGTGCGTTATGGTTTCAGACGGCCTTTTCGTTACATCCCAAACTATTCGATATGAGGAAAAATAAAACGCATACGGGAAATCTGCATAGCAGCCACTTTCTGCGTGGCGGAATAATTTTCGATTTTTTCTTGCATTCTGATTTGATGCAGATTGCCGTTATAACGGGGAGCCGCGTTTTGAGATTTGTTTACTGCCGGCAGTTCAGCTTCTGCCTTCAATGCTTCCTCTGCCTCGATGGCTGAAAGTGCAGCCTCATCCCTTACCAAACCGAAACGCTCGATGATGGCATTGGCTTCATCTATATAATGAGATTTGTCCGCGCCATTTTCCAACACCGCATCTTCAAGCACGACCGACAAATGCTTGCCGCAATTTTCGATACGCTCTGCGATACGCGAATAAACCATCCAACGTTTCAACCTCAATGCGCCTGCATCGTCATTGGGTGAAGCGGCATCCAGTTTAATTAAGCCATAGTGCTTGCCGTAATACAGGCGGAACACCAGCTGCTTCAAACCTTCTGTTTCGTCCAGCATCCGATAAAGTTCGCGAACCAACAGTAGCAAACGGTCGAATGCACCTGCTTTCGACAGATACTCCGGATCATCAGAAGCAAGCGCGTAAATGAGCTTGGACAATTTGGCGTTGAGTGCATTATTCATCATTTTTCCTTTTATTTTTACGTGATGGATTTCGTATTAAGAGCCGTTCCAGATGATTTGGTTGCATTGGAATAATGTAAATTATTCATGCGCAAACCATCATTCAAAACGGAATAAAATATATAAAACGGCAGATTCAAAGCGAATGTGCCGTAGTTTTTAAGTGTCGTGCCGTATTTTAACGCAAATATGCTATTTTGTTAAAAAATACCCACATTATTTATATCCGCATCTGCAGTAAAACATTCTGGCAGTCCGCCTGCTTCTTGATTAAAATAATTACCGATAGCCCAAACCCAAAAAAGGAACACATCATGAAATGGACAGATACCCAACGCATCGCTGAAGAACTCTACGACCTACACGGCGACAGCATCGATCCGAAAACCGTACGCTTTACCCAACTGCGTGATTTGATTATGGCTTTGCCTGAATTTGACGATGACCCGGCACGTTGCGGCGAGCGTATTCTCGAAGCCGTGCAACAAGCATGGATAGATGAAGCAGAATAATCTTTCCTCCCTTTCCTATCAAACAAGACCTCAGGCTGTTTTTCAGACGGCCTGAGGCCTTTATTAAATCTATTCATACAATTTCGGAAAATTTCGAAATTGACTCATATCAACCTCAAATTTATTATGCAGCCTGACAACAAATAAAAGATATGCAGAAGGTGCATAACCATGAATCACGCTAGAGAAATTAACGCATTAAATCACAGCCTTTCCGATTTAAAAGGCGACATCAATGTTTCATTTGAATTTTTCCCGCCGAAAAACGAACAAATGGAAACCATGTTATGGGATTCCATCCATCGCCTGCAAACCCTGCACCCGAAATTTGTTTCCGTAACTTACGGTGCAAACTCAGGCGAGCGCGACCGCACTCACAGCATCGTTAAACGCATCCAACAAGAAACCGGCCTTGAAGCCGCCCCTCACTTGACCGGTATCGATGCCAGCCCTGACGAGTTGCGTCAAATTGCCAAAGACTATTGGGACAGCGGTATCCGCCGCATCGTTGCCCTGCGTGGCGACGAGCCGCCCGGCTACGAGAAAAAACCTTTCTATGCCGAAGATTTGGTCAAACTGTTGCGCTCCGTTGCCGACTTTGACATTTCCGTAGCAGCCTATCCTGAGGTACACCCGGAAGCCAAATCCGCTCAAGCCGACTTGATCAATCTGAAACGCAAAATCGATGCGGGTGCAAACCACGTCATTACCCAATTCTTCTTCGACGTGGAAAGCTATCTGCGCTTCCGCGACCGTTGCGTGATGATGGGCATCGACGTTGAAATCGTTCCCGGCATCCTGCCTGTAACTAATTTCAAACAATTGACTAAAATGGCCCAAGTGACCAACGTCAAAATCCCAAGCTGGCTGTCTAAAATGTACGAAGGTTTGGATGACGACCAAGGCACGCGCAACCTTGTTGCCGCCAGCATCGCCATCGACATGGTCAAAGTCCTCTCCCGCGAAGGTGTCAAAGACTTCCACTTCTACACCCTCAACCGCAGCGAACTGACTTACGCCATCTGCCATATTTTGGGTGTGCGTCCCCGTTAATAAAACAGACGGCCTCCCCATTCTGATTTACAATATCGAACATTCAGGCCATACCGGCCTGATTAAAAATTCCAACTAGGAGAGTTAACATGACAACATTGCATTTTTCAGGCTTCCCGCGCGTCGGTGCCTTCCGCGAATTGAAATTCGCACAAGAAAAATACTGGCGCAAAGAAATCAGCGAGCAAGAATTGCTGGCTGTTGCTAAAGACTTGCGCGAGAAAAACTGGAAACACCAAGCTGCGGCCAACGCCGATTTCGTTGCCGTAGGCGATTTCACTTTCTACGACCACATCCTCGACCTGCAAGTTGCCACCGGTGCCATCCCTGCCCGTTTCGGCTTCGACAGCCAAAACCTGTCTTTGGAACAATTCTTCCAACTGGCCCGTGGTAACAAAGACCAATTCGCTATCGAAATGACCAAATGGTTCGACACCAACTACCACTACTTGGTGCCTGAATTCCACGCCGATACCGAATTCAAAGCCAACGCCAAACACTACGTTCAACAACTGCAAGAAGCCCAAGCTTTGGGCCTGAAAGCCAAACCGACCGTTGTTGGTCCGTTGACTTTCCTGTGGGTAGGTAAAGAAAAAGGCGCTGTTGAATTCGACCGTCTGAGCCTGTTGCCTAAACTGTTACCTGTTTACGTTGAAATCCTGACTGCTTTGGTTGAAGCCGGTGCCGAGTGGATTCAAATCGACGAGCCAGCTTTGGCTGTTGACCTGCCTAAAGAATGGGTAGAAGCATACAAAGACGTTTACGCTACTTTGAGCAAAGTAAGCGCCAAAATCCTGTTGAGCACTTACTTCGGTTCTGTTGCCGAACACGCTGCTTTGCTGAAATCCCTGCCTGTTGACGGTCTGCACATCGACTTGGTACGCGCTCCTGAACAGCTGGACGCATTTGCCGACTACGACAAAGTTCTGTCTGCCGGCGTTATCGACGGCCGTAACATTTGGCGCGCCAACCTGAACAAAGTTTTGGAAACTGTTGAGCCTCTGCAAGCCAAACTGGGCGACCGTTTGTGGATCTCCAGCTCTTGCTCTCTGCTGCACACTCCATTTGACTTGTCAGTTGAAGAAAAACTGAAAGCCAACAAACCTGACCTGTACTCTTGGTTGGCATTCACCCTGCAAAAAACCCAAGAATTGCGCGTTCTGAAAGCTGCATTGAACGAAGGTCGTGATTCTGTTGCCGAAGAACTGGCCGCCAGCCAAGCAGCTGCCGACTCCCGTGCCAACAGCAGCGAAATCCACCGTGCAGACGTTGCCAAACGCCTGGCCGATTTGCCTGCCAATGCAGACCAACGCAAATCTCCATTTGCCGACCGTATCAAAGCGCAACAAGCATGGTTGAACCTGCCTCTGCTACCGACTACCAACATCGGTTCTTTCCCACAAACTACCGAAATCCGCCAAGCACGTGCAGCCTTCAAAAAAGGAGAACTGTCTGCCGCCGATTACGAAGCTGCGATGAAAAAAGAAATCGCCTTGGTGGTTGAAGAGCAAGAAAAACTGGACTTGGACGTACTGGTACACGGCGAAGCCGAGCGTAACGACATGGTTGAATACTTCGGCGAACTGTTGAGCGGTTTTGCATTCACCCAATACGGCTGGGTACAAAGCTACGGCTCACGCTGCGTGAAACCACCCATCATCTTCGGTGACGTAAGCCGTCCTGAAGCCATGACCGTGGCTTGGTCTACTTACGCACAAAGCCTGACCAAACGCCCGATGAAAGGTATGTTGACCGGCCCTGTAACCATTCTGCAATGGTCTTTCGTCCGCAACGATATTCCTCGCTCTACTGTGTGCAAACAAATCGCACTGGCTCTGAACGACGAAGTATTGGATCTGGAAAAAGCCGGCATCAAAGTCATCCAAATTGACGAACCTGCCATCCGCGAAGGTCTGCCTTTGAAACGTGCCGATTGGGATGCCTACCTGAACTGGGCCGGCGAATCTTTCCGCCTGTCCTCTACCGGTTGCGAAGACAGCACCCAAATCCACACTCATATGTGCTACTCTGAGTTCAACGACATCCTGCCAGCCATCGCCGCTATGGACGCTGACGTCATCACCATCGAAACTTCACGTTCCGACATGGAGCTCTTGACTGCGTTCGGCGAGTTCAAATATCCGAACGACATCGGCCCGGGCGTTTACGACATCCACAGCCCACGCGTACCGACTGAAGCTGAAGTTGAGCATCTGTTGCGCAAAGCCATCGAGGTTGTACCGGTTGAACGTCTGTGGGTTAACCCAGACTGCGGCCTGAAAACACGCGGCTGGAAAGAAACTCTGGAACAACTCCAAGTGATGATGAACGTAACCCACAAACTGCGTGCCGAACTGGCTAAATAATGTGAGTTAAATGAAAAGGCCGTCTGAAAATTTTCAGACGGCCTTTTTTTATTTATCGATATTTAAACCATAAAGATTAAGGCTTCAACAACTTACAAAATTCCTGTCATTGTATGATGTTCTTCCACTCCTGATGTATACACGTTCTTAGTATGGTGATACACAGTCTCTTTAGTCGTTTCGACAATATGGTTGGCTTCTGACAAAATATCGCTCAATGCAACTTTACTGCCGGTCGTATTCACCTTTTTCAGTGCTGCGCCGTTATGGCTATTGCCTTCTGAATACGTTTTGATGTCGTTTTCAAAGCGCAGCCATGAACCATACAGTTCGCCTTTAATGTCCGTCATGATTTTATTGTTGGCTACATTTAAAGATGCCTTGCCCTTAGGGTTGGTACTGTGTACGTCTACCAAAGCATCATTCAGGGCACCACCAAGTTTCAATGTGTTATTGGTGATGTTGTACTCTTTGGCATTGCTTTTCAAATAAGCAAATTCGACATAGCCGTCCGATTTTTCACGTACGGAAATTTTGTTGTCGTGAATCGTCACCGCACCATGCATCGCGACATTGCCATGGTGTTCTTCCACATAAACCGGTACCGCGCCTTTCATAATCTTGCCAATATCGGCATCGTTGCCGCTGATGGTAATGGTACCGCTGCCAATGCCGTTTTTAGATAAAACGCGGTCGTAGGTATCGTTGATGACGGCAATCAGATATTTGGTGGATTCGCCGCTGATCTTGTTGTTTGCCATATTGAGCGTGTAATCCATTTTGCTTTCATGGTTACGGAACTCAATCGCGTAAGTCTGAATATTGTTTTGATAAACCGTCAGATTTTTAATGACATTATTGCTGATATCGAAATAGCCTTTGTCAGCCGAGTGCAAATCTTTGTATTGGGTATTGGTTTGCACCTGAATCCCTGAATACATGTGGTAGTACTTGCCCAAGTCATCATCAACATTCAAACGGAAGCTCGGGTCTTGGATAATGGTATTGCCGGTAATTTTGACTTTATCCATAGAAAACTGGCGGTTGTAGGCAACAATGCCATACAGCCGGTCACCCGTTAACACATTGTCTTCAATGACAATGCCCGTACCATCATGCACATCCAAGCCTTTGCGGTAGTTGTGGTCGGTTGTGTTTTTACGGTATGTGATGCCGTAATTGTAGCTGCCCGCAGCCACAGCCATACCGTAGCCGGTACCGCCGTCCGCTTCGTGGCCATTCCAATCCAAACGGTTGCCCTCGCCGATAAAGTTTTGTTGGAAACCGATCAGCGCACCGGCAACGCGGTTGTGGTGCAGATACGAATCAACAATACGGTTGTTTTCACCCAAAGGCAGCGCTTCATATTTTTCATCAATTTCGCCGCTTTGTACGCGCGCTTTAAAGGTCAGCTTTTGACCTTTTTCCGTTTCCAAAGAAGCGGTCGACGTAAACATCACACCAGCACGATTGGCACCGGAAACCTCTACTTTACTGATTAAAGTATTGTCCGCATCGTTCACCAAAATACCGTTTACCTTACCAAAATAGCTTAAGCCTTTGCGGTAAAAATCAGGGTTGGTATATTGAACCGACAAATCGGCAATGGTTTTATTGTTTTGTCCATCAACCAAAATACCGGCAAATTCGCGGATATCGTCATGGTTGGTGTCCGGATTGAATACGCCCGTCTGCGCCTTATCAAACGTTATTTTGGTTTTGCCCATCCCCGAGCCAAAAAAACCGCGCGCGCCGGAAACAGTTTTATCCATCACAATCTGGTTGGAAATATAGTAGGTACCATCCAAGAAGACCATGGCTTTTTCTTTATGAGCCGCCTCTAAAGCCGCTTTAAATGCCTGAAGGCTGTCTTTTTTACCCTGCGCATCGGCACCAAAATCATTCACACGAACGTAATTGCCGTACTCTTTAGATTGATACACGCGGTATTTTCCAGATACACCGGCCCTGCTTTCGGCATGATCGTCAATTTTGTTTTCTTTGCCCGAACTGAGGTGGCTATCGTGACTCATGGCTGTTTTTCTGCCGAAAGAAACGCTCGTGATTTTGTTATGGCCGTCTGAATCATTCAAATTCTTTTTATGGGTAATTTCGACTGTTTCTTTTCCTTCAGCAATTCTGTCTTCCGCCTCTTTCTCTTTGCGGGCGGCTTCTTGTTTGGCTTTACGCTCTGCAATCGCTTTTTCGACTGCTGCTTTATGCGCTTCTTTTGCGCGCTCAACTGCCAGCGCTTTGGCTGCTGCGGCTTCGGCTATTTTTTTTGCTTTAGCCTCTTCGTAGATTTTTTGCCTTTCAGCCAGGACTTTTTCCATCGATTTATTGACTGGTTTGGCTGCCGTTGCTTTATCGGTAGCGGCAGGTTTATTTGTTACTTTAGGCGCAATGGCGTTTTTACTGGAAACGCTGCTTACAGAAGCAACGCTGGCCCGTGCGACATGCATTTTTGTCACAAGGCCGTCTGAAGATGATGAAGTGCCGCCCAATCTTACTGCCTCAGCTACATGAACTGTCTCTCTCGTTACAGTATTTTTACCGCTTAATTGCTTGGGTTCTGGAAAAACCGACGGACTATCCCCCCAATTTTGAGTGTGTATCCATTCTTTTAGCGGAGAAGATGATTCGGAAGTGGTTTCAGGAGTTGAGGAGCCGTGACGAATATGGGTACGGCCAAGAGGAGCAAGTTTATGTGACATAATCAGCGTATTTCCTTGTATCAAATATCGTCCTTTCCCACCGCACAAGCGTGCAACAAAAAAGTTCGATTGAATAAAGAGGTAAGACGGATTCTGTCGTAACAACAATTGCCTGTATAAAGGCCAAACTGAAGCTGGCCACTTTGAGAAACTCGGCAGCGTTTCCCCTTCTGCCGGTTTTCTGATTGGAAACGGTAATGGTGTTTAGACAGAACCCTTGGATGACTTTTATAGGCAATCTGTCCGCGTACCATGTATCCGGTTATTTTTGACGGAAATGTATCAGAGTCCCTTTTTAATTGATTAGTTCATCCAAAGTTAAGTTATTTTTGATTTTTATAGCAAAATAAAAATGGTTTTATCTTGTATTATTTTCCTTTTTGGCGTGACAGAGTTAACCCCGCGAAGCCAAAAAGGAGGGAAATTCTAACACAACATGCCTTTAGCATTCCCAATTTAACTAAATTTACAAAATATACAAAATAAATATCTATAAATGTTTTTAACTTCATCGAAAAATCGATAAAATTCGATATTTTCAATGTGTATTTTTACAACATAATTGCGCATTATATACCGATTATCTTAAAATACTACCGCTTATTTGCAAAATTTAGTATTTTATTATTGTTTCCCCCATCTAAAATCCAATAAAAAAAGGCCGTCTGAAAAAATATTTCAGACGGCCTTTTTTATTGAATGCGTTCTATTTAACAAACTTCGACCAACCAGCCATGTTTGTCTTCTGTCAAACCGTATTGAATGTCGGTAATCGCCTTACGGATTGCGTAACCGCGCTCTTGGCTCTTCACTTCGATTTCTTTGCCATCAATCACGAAAGAAGTTACCGGAGAAATGACCGCAGCCGTACCGGTCAGAATTGCCTCTGCGCCATTTTCCACAGCTGCTTTCAGCTCATCAACGGTAAAGTTGCGCTCGGTAATGGTGTAGCCCAAATCTTTGGCAACTGTCAGTACGGAATCGCGGGTAACTCCGTGCAGGAATTCGTCTGTCAATGGTTTGGTAATGATTTCATCGCCGTTAATCAGGATAAAGTTAGACGCGCCGGTTTCCTGAACGTCGCCATTCGGACAGAACAACACTTGGTTTGCGCCATATTCGGCTTTGGCTTTCAACACCCAAGGCATGGCGGAAGCGTAGTTGCCGCCACATTTCACACGGCCCATATGTGGGGCGCAACGGATATGTTCGGTTTCCACCAAGATTTTAACGGGCGAACCGGCTTTGAAATAGTCGCCGACAGGAGAAGCCAAAATGTACAGCAAAGCAGTTTCAGAAGGAGAACCGGCTTTACCGATCACAGGATCGGTACCGATCAAAGTCGGACGCAAGTAAAGGGCTGCTGGCGCATCAGGAATTTCTTCGGCAGAGCGTCTGACCAATTCAATCAAAGCATCCAAATAAGCCTCAGTTTCAGGGCGCGGCAGGTGCAGAATATCCGCACTTTGCTGCATGCGCGCAATATTGGCGGTCGGACGGAACATCACGATTTTGCCGTTTGCCTGACGGAATGCCTTCAAGCCCTCAAAACATTCACTACCGTAATGCAAGGCATGCGCGCCGGGGGCGATTGTCAGGTCTTTGGAAGATTGCCATTCTACCGGCTGCCATTTACCTTCACGATAAGCGATAACGGGCATTTCAGCGTGAAAAACGCTGCCGAATACGGCTGGAACTGGTCTGCTCATGATGATTGCCTTTCTTATTCTGATGTGCAAAATAAATTAATTAAAGACTGAACAATACGCCTTTCAATATAGGTTTGACAAGTACCCATCAGCATAAAGACACCATTCCCCTGCCGTCTGAAACATGCCATCCTATCCGAAATCCGGCAAATCGTTTAAACTGATACCATTTTTCAGACGGCCTGCACCAACCGCAGCCAACCCGGAGCAACCCATGAAACTCATCTCTACCATCATCAAAATCCTGATTCTTCTTGTTTTCCTCCTGCTGGCCATCACCAATACCCACACCGTATCCTTCTTCTACCTGCCCGGCCAAAACATCAATCTGCCGCTGATTGTCGTGCTTTTCGGTGCATTTATTATCGGCATCGTGTTCGGTATGTTTGCCCTCTTCGGCCGTCTGCTGTCCCTGCGCAGCGAAAACAACCGCCTGCGCGCCGAAGTGAAAAAACATGCCCACCTTTCCGAAAAAGACCTGACTCCGGTCAAAACCGAAACACCGGCGACAACTTCCGAAACCACTCCCAAAGCGTAACACCACCAATCAATAAAGGAATACCATGGACAACGAATTGTGGGTCATTTTACTGCCCATCGTCCTCCTCCCCGTTTTCTTCGCTATGGGCTGGTTTGCCGCGCGCGTCGATATGAAGACCGTCCTGAAACAGGCCAAAAGCATACCGGCAGGCTTTTACAAAAGCCTTGACGCCCTCGTTGACCGCAACAGCGGCCGCGCCGCGCGCGAATTGGCGGAAGTGATCGACCAGCAGCCGCAGTCATACGACTTAAACCTGACCCTAGGCAAGCTCTACCGCCAACGCGGCGAAAACGACAAAGCCATCAATATGCACCGCGCCCTGCTCGATTCGCCCGACACAGTCAACGAAAAACGCGCGCGCGTGCTTTTTGAATTGGCGCAAAACTACCAAAGCGCAGGCTTGGTGGACCGTGCCGAACAAATCTTCCTCGGTTTACAGGAAGGCGATATGGCACGCGAAGCCCGCCAACACCTTTTGAGTATTTATCAACAAGACCGCGACTGGGAAAAAGCCATCGAAATGGCACAGCTCTTGAGCCATGACGAACAGACCTACCAGTTTGAAATCGCACAGTTCTATTGCGAAATCGCCCAAGCCGCACTGTTCAAATCCAACTTCGATGCCGCACGCTACAACATCGGCAAAGCACTCGAAGCCAACAAAAAATGTACGCGCGCCAACATCATCCTCGGCGACATCGAATACCGTCAGGGTAACTTCCCTGCCGCAGTGGAGGCGTATTCCGCCATCGAGCAGCAAAACCACGCCTATCTGAGCATGGTCGGCGAGAAACTCTATGAAGCCTATGCCGCGCAAGGCAAACAGGAAGAAGGCCTCAACCGCCTCATCGGCTATATGCAAACCTTCCCCGATCTTGACCTGATCAACGTCATCTACGAGAAGGCCCTGTTGCTCAAAGGCGAAACCGAAGCGGCGCAAATCGCTGTCGAACTCGTCCGCCAAAAACCCGATCTCAACGGCGTGTACCGCCTGCTTGGTTTGAAACTCAGCAATATGAATCCGGAGTGGAAAGCCGATACCGATATGATTCGTTCCATTATCGGCCGCCAGCTGCAAAAAAGCGTCATGTACCGCTGCCGCAACTGCCACTTCAAATCCCAAGTCTTCTTCTGGCACTGCCCAGCCTGCAACAAATGGCAAACCTTTACGCCGAATAAAATCGAGATTTGATAAAGCGTTAAGCATCAAAAAAAGGCCGTCTGAAATCTTTTCAGACGGCCTTTTTATTACGAAGCAAAATATCAAAACAGCTCAAAACATAAGCGCACACACCAGCAATGTTTGCTCAACAACGCTGCTCTGCCCATGCCAACGCCGCCACAATCTGAGCCTCGATATCGGCATTAAATTTGCCGGCACGGTACGCATCGCGCAATTCCGTGCGACGGGTTTCATCTGCCGCAATTTGGTTCAACACCACTTGCGGAAATTCGTTAAACACAGGTCCGGCTTCTTCATGACCCATCAAAAACAGCGCAGGGATTTTTTGATTGGTACGGACGATTTCCTGTTGGCGCGGATTATCGAAACGGCTGCTGTCGTCAAAATCGTTGCGGGCAATATAGTTGACGCAGATATTGGGGTTCAACTCCGCCATTTTTTGAATAAACGGCACAAACACACGGCAATCAGGGCAATACGGCGCAGCGGCAAGCAGCCAGTTTTGCGGACAGCTAATCTTTTTAACCGCCGCCACCGTTTGTGCCGACAGCTTAGTCGCCTGATAGAGCTGCTGTTGTTTCAATTTGTCTTCTTCGGTATCAAAATCCAAATATTCTGCATAAGTGGTCATGCTTTACTCCTGTTCTGTTGTATCGGTTTTCCTTGCCACGCCGGTCAAAAGCGGAACAAGCAGATTGACGACGAGGTTTTCAAATAGCGGCTCATCAAGCGGCGATTCTTCCGAATGGCCAAACACCAGCTTCACTTCGGTATATTCCTTCTGCCCTTTGCTCATTTTGTTGCCGTTAAAAACATCATGGGCTTTTCTCAAGGCAGCATCCCAATCTTCTTTCTTGTTGTACTCCTCCGCAGCGGCAAGGCTGGTTTTGGCAAAAAACGGCAAGGGGGTATTTTGTCCTATTCGGAAATATACCAGCCATTCTTTCAAAAGTTCTTTTGCTGTTTGTTGCTCGATAGCGGCATAGGTTTCGGTCTGTCCCAAGCTGACAATGTGGGTTTGTCGGTTTGCAACGGATTTAGGGGCGACGGCGCAGAAAATCAAATGCTCCAATAAACGGGCAATGCGGTTGGGCGCATTGTCTTTTTGGTTTAGGAACACAATGCGGCCGCATTCGTAAAGATTGCCGATGGTGCCTTGTAAAACCAAGTCGTCAAAGTGTGCTTCATAAGGTTCAGACGGCCTTTTGTTACTGCGTA
Organism: Neisseria sp. HMSC068C04; assembly: GCF_001810105.1. Lineage (NCBI taxonomy): Bacteria > Pseudomonadati > Pseudomonadota > Betaproteobacteria > Neisseriales > Neisseriaceae > Neisseria > Neisseria sp. HMSC068C04. The sequence continues at coordinate 10,578 of NZ_KV799921.1, read as the reverse complement.
TCAACTCGGCATCTACGTTTTTCGCAGATATTTGATACTGCTTCTGCCACAAACCGCCCAATTCGCCTACCGGCATCAGGCTTTCGGCATTCAACCGAATGGCCGTATCTTCAAAATCTTCCCCTTTGCGCCGCGCATCCAAATAGGCATCGGCAATCCGACCCTCATGTTGCGGCTCAAACGGTTCGGCAGACTCCCATGCGCCGTCCAGATACGGCTGATCCCAGCTTAAATTTTTCTTCAGCCAAACTTTGACAGGGTTGCGCCAAAAACTAATGAGCTCGCCTTGATGAATGGTTTTGCCCGGTTCTTCCTGACTTAAGGCCTCAAGGAAAAACGGCAGCGCTTCCGCTTGCGGTTGATTCAACGCATCGGCGTAATCTTGGCGCGTACTGAAGAGGCCGTCTGAAAGCGCATCCTTTTGGAAATAACGGCGCGAAAATGCCTGCAAAGGATGATGTTTCACCCATTTCTCCGACAACTCGCGCCCGCTTTTCCCCGTCATGGCGGCAATGGTATCCAGCAGCTCGCTGATTAACGAGGACGGCGCGAACTCGGCATCATTGCGTATATCGCGGCCGATATAAGACAAATACAGCATTTCGCGTGCGCTGATTAAGGCTTCGAGGAAGAGATAACGGTCATCGTCGCGGCGGGCGCGGTCGCCTTTTTTCGGATGTTTTGCAATCAGGTCGAACACCGCCGCCTTGGTGTTGCGCGGAAAATCGCCGTCATTCAGACCCAACAGGCAAACCATTTTAAACGGCAGACTGCGCATCGGCACCATACTGCAAAAAGTAATGCCGCCGCTCAAAAATCCGGCTTGGCTTTCGCTGTCCAAAAAGCGGCGGATATGGCGGATAACGGTTTTACACGGCAACAATCCGTCAAATTCGGCCAACTGCGCCTCTTCCTGCCATTTCGCCAAAGACTGCTCAAACTGCTGCTTGGCGTATTGATCGTCCGCATCCGGAGCAAACAGTTTCTCCAGCAAATCGCGGCAACGCTGCACCCAACTTTCCACATCGGCAGGCTCTTGCCATTGCGCCGCCATATCAGCCAAAGTACGGATAAATTCGGCAAAACCGCTGAACACGTCCAACTGGTTGACATTGCTATGCCACGCGCTCACGCCCTGCCACATGCCGTTGCCGCCTTCAGGCAGCATCCAGCCCAAGGTCAAACGCTCTATCGCCTGCTGCCAAGTAAAGAGGTTGTCTTTGCCCTCGCGCATGGTTTGGTCCAAACCCCAATGCACATTCAATCCGGCAACAGCCTCATGCAGCAGTGGCACATCTTCCTCGCTCAAACCGAAGCGTTGCAGCACCAACCGGCTTTCCAGCAAAGGCAACACCTTGTCCACTTCAAACCGGCTCTCCAGCAATTCCAAAGTTTGCGCCAAAGCATACAGCAACGGCTGACGGCGGCTGAGTTTCACATCCGAAATCGAATACGGCAAAGCCTGGCTGCCTGCGTGCGTCTGTCCAAAAACAGCTTCGATAAACGGGCTGTACGGCTCAATGTTCGGCGTCAACACGGCAATATCGTGCGGCTGCCAGTCGGGATTTTTTTGCAACACCAGCGACAGCTCTTCTTTCAAAATCTGCAATTCGCGCAAAGGGCTGTGTGCTGCAACGATTTTGACGGAGCCGTCATTCAGTAGCTCGTCCGGCTCGACACACACCGGATTGCCGTCCGCATCGTGAACCTGAACCAAAGCCGATTGCGCACCTACTTCGCCTTCTTCCTGTTGATATAAGCGTTCAGACGGCATGATTAAGTTTTGGATATCGTTTTGCAGGCAATGCAATAAAGTATCGTCTTTTCCCTCTTCATAAACCTGAATATCCTGCTCGGTTTCCACTTCCGACAGAAAATCAAAGAAATCGCGCCCCTGCTTGCCCAAAGAAGCCAACAGCGGATGCCCTGCCTGCGACAAATCCGCCTCATCGCCCCTTTTCAAAATCTGCGCCTCATCAATGACCTCGCCCCAATATTGGCTGCTCGGATTGAGTGCAAACACAAACACATCGCAATACTTGGAAATTTGGTGCAAGAGTTGCAGATACATCGGCGCCATTGTCGAAATGCCGAATACAAAAAACCTTTGCGGCAAAACCGATTTATCCAACTGCGCCAACAGCTTTTCCCACAAGGCCACGCGATGCGGCGCAGATTGGCTGCCATCGTCTAAATAACGCCACAGCCGCGCCTGCCAATCCTCATCATCGCCTAAACCCAGCAGCTTCCCAGCCTGCCACGCATCAATCCAATCCGGGCGGTACACCAAATATTGGTCGAAAATATCCGCCATCTGTCCGGCAAGCTGATAATCTGCCGATGTCGAGCTGTGCAAATAACTTTCCAGCTTCAAGCGTACGTTTTCGTATTCCGGGGCCGTCTGAAACGCTTCACTGCGGAACAAATCCAGCAAACGCCAACGCATGACTTCAGGCGAAAACGGACTGAGCGGCGGCACATCGGGAACCAATTTGCGCATCAGCTGCCACGCCAAACCGGCAGGCAGGCTGAACTTCAAATTCGCCGCCACGCCGAGTTCGCGCGCGAAAAACACATTCAGATAACGCCGCATCCCCTGGCTCTGCACCACCACTTCTTCCTGCGCCAATACAGAATCCAAGGGCGAAGCCTGATGAATACGCGCGCACATTTCGGCAAGCGATTCCAAACGGTCGGATTGAAAGAGATAAAACATGACATGCCATCAAAAAAACAATTACGCGCATTATAATGCCATCAGGGCAAACGGTTCAGCAGCGTATGAAAATAAAAGGCAAAAGATTACGGTAAAGGCCGTCTGAAACCGCTTTTCAGACGGCCTTTACCGTTTAAATATCGTGGACAGCGCAAACGCTAGGCTTTGATGTATTTCTTTTTAAACCTCGGCTTTGTTCGATCTTCATTCCCAACCAAAATAAAAACCTGCTTCCCTCAAAGCAGGTTCTGAATCTATCCCACTCAAGCAGGCGGCAGCGGCGCACCTTCGGGATGCTTATAGCGGTTGTACATAAACAAATATTGTTCCGGAAAACGGCGTATCCAATATTCGGTATTTTCATTGATCACGCGCGCGTCGTTCTCCTTATCGCCGTTCAATTCGCCGCGCAAAGGCTCGATGTGCAAGACAAAGCCTTTACCGTCGGGCAAACGCTCGCCGCAGAAAAACAAAGCCTTCACGCCTTTGACTTGCGCCAGCTTGCCTGCCAACGTCATGGTGTAGGCAGGTTTGCCGAAAAAGTCCACCCACACGCCGTCACCCCCTTCTTCCGGAGACGGTACATGGTCCGGCAACACAATGGTCGCTTCGCCGCCGCGCAGTGCTTTGATGATTTGTTTGACGCCCTGAATACTGGTCGGCGCAGTCTTGCCTTTGCCGCGCACCCGCCCTGCCTGCATCACCGCATCAAATGCCTTGATTTTCGGCGGCTTGTACATCGCCGTCAGCGGAAACGGCAGTTGCTGGCTGATGTAGCGGCCGGCCAAATCATAGCTGCCGATGTGCGGCGTGATAAACAGCAAACCCTCGCCCGCGCTCAAGGCCGTCTGAACATGTTCCCAACCGTTGACGCTGACAAACAGGTTTTCAATTTCCTCAGGCCGTCTGAAAAACGCCACCGGCAATTCCAAGCCGCCTTTTGCCGTTTCACGGAAAACTTTTTTCACCGCCTCGTCCGTCGGGTTCAATCCGGCAAGTTTCATGTTCTCGAATACCCTTCGGCGATCTTTCGACAGCACGCGGAAACCCAAACCGCCCAGCAGATTGCCAAATTTGTGCAACCAAGCCAAAGGCAGCGCGGCCAAAAATTTAAAAACAAAGGTAACAAGCGTTTGCATAAGGTTTTACCAAAATGAAGTGAGCAGATTGTAAACGAAACAGGCCGTCTGAACAAAACAGACTTCGGGCAAATATATTGCGGCACACCTGCTTTTCTGCTACTATCCGCGCTGCATTAAGAGTTGGGAATTCCATGCCAACCTGCTTTTCCGAAAGAAAGGTAAGGTGGACGGTTGAAAAACCGATGTGGCTCGCCAGAGCAATCCAAACCCGCTTAATGCGGGAATTTTTTTGCCTGTAAGAAACGTGCAACAGGATTCCGAAACAGCAGACAAGTGCGAATGTTTCTCACTTGTATAGAGAAAAAGCGGAGTTTTTGTTATGATTTCCGCTGTCCGAAATAAAAGGCCGTCTGAAAACACAGCAGCCTGTTTTTAATGAAAGAATAGCAATGAGCGAATATCTGTTTACTTCCGAATCGGTATCCGAAGGCCATCCGGATAAAGTTGCCGACCAAGTATCCGATGCGATTTTGGATGCCATCTTGGCGCAAGACCCCAAAGCGCGTGTCGCCGCAGAAACCTTGGTCAACACAGGCTTGTGCGTATTGGCAGGCGAAATCACCACCACCGCCCAAGTGGACTACATCAAAGTCGCACGCGAAACCATCAAACGCATCGGCTACAACTCCTCCGAGCTGGGCTTTGACGCCAACGGTTGCGCAGTCGGCGTGTACTACGACCAACAATCCCCCGACATCGCCCAAGGCGTGAACGAAGGCGAAGGCATCGACTTGAACCAAGGCGCGGGCGACCAAGGTTTGATGTTCGGCTATGCCTGCGACGAAACCCCTACCCTGATGCCGTTTGCCATCTATTACAGCCACCGCCTGATGCAGCGTCAAAGCGAATTGCGCAAAGACGGCCGCCTGCCTTGGCTGCGTCCTGATGCCAAAGCCCAACTGACCGTGGTTTACGACAGCGAAACCGGCAAAGTAAAACGCATCGACACCGTCGTCCTGTCTACCCAGCACGATCCGTCTATCGGTTACGAAGAGCTGAAAAACGCCGTGATCGAACACATCATTAAACCGGTTCTGCCGTCTGAACTGCTGACCGACGAAACCAAATACCTGATCAACCCGACCGGCCGCTTCGTTATCGGCGGCCCGCAAGGCGACTGTGGTTTGACCGGCCGTAAAATCATCGTCGACACCTACGGCGGCGCAGCTCCGCACGGCGGCGGCGCATTCTCCGGCAAAGACCCGTCCAAAGTGGACCGTTCCGCCGCTTATGCCTGCCGCTATGTTGCGAAAAATATCGTAGCCGCCGGTTTGGCAACCCAATGCCAAATCCAAGTATCCTACGCCATCGGCGTTGCCGAACCGACTTCGATTTCCATCGACACTTTCGGCACCGGCAAAATCAGCGAAGAAAAACTGATTGCCCTGGTTCGCGAACATTTCGACCTGCGCCCTAAAGGCATCGTCCAAATGCTCGACCTGCTGCGCCCGATTTACAGTAAATCCGCCGCCTACGGCCACTTCGGCCGCGAGGAGCCTGAATTTACTTGGGAGCGCACCGACAAAGCAGCCGCATTGAAAGCAGCCGCAGGCGTGTAAACTTCCGCATTTGAGGCCGTCTGAAAAGCAAAACGTTTTCAGACGGCCTTTTTCCTTATACAATAGCCACTTGAATTTCTATATACATTCTGAATAAAGGATACGGATTATGTTCGGCAAACAACTTTTCGAAGAAGTCAGCTCCAAAATCAGCGAAACCATCGCCAACAGCCCTGCCAAAGACATGGAAAAAAACGTTAAAGCCATGCTCGGCAACGCGTTCAACCGCATGGATTTGGTGACCCGCGAAGAATTCGACATCCAACAACAGGTTTTGATTAAAACCCGTACCAAACTGGCCGAATTGGAAGCCCGTTTAGCAAAACTCGAAGCCGCTCAAGAGCCTGAAGAAGCTGCTTTGAAAGCTGCCGAAGCCGCTGCGGAAGAAGCTGTTGCCGAAATCAAACAACAAACCGAAGTTGCCGAATAAGGCCGTCTGAAACATGTCGCTTGCTTTGGTTTACAGCCGCGCCTTAAGCGGCATGAATGCGCCGTTGGTCGAAGTGGAAGCCCACCTTGCCAACGGCTTGCCACATTTCAATATCGTCGGTTTGCCCGATACTGAAGTCAAAGAAAGCCGCGACCGTGTGCGTGCCGCTATCATCCAAAGCGGCTTCGACTTTCCCGCCAAGAAAATTACCGTCAACCTCGCACCTGCCGACCTCCCAAAAGAATCCGGCCGTTTCGATTTGCCGATTGCCTTGGGCATTCTTGCCGCATCGGGACAAATCAACCCTGAAAAGCTCACCCAATATGAGTTTGCCGGCGAATTGGCACTGTCCGGCCTGCTGCGTCCCGTACGCGGCGCGCTGGCTATGGCATGGCAGGGAATGCAGGCCGGCCGTTCGTTCGTCTTGCCGCAAGAAAATGCCGAACAGGCTGCCGTCATGCGCGGTATCGCGGTTTATGGCGCACGTTCTTTAGGTGAAGTGGCCGCGCATTTAAACGGTATCGAACCGTTGACACAAACTGAATGCAAGCTGACGCAAAGGCCGTCTGAACAAAGTAAAATTCCTGATTTAGCCGATGTTAAAGGCCAGCATACCGCCCGCCTTGCTTTGGAAATTGCAGCGGCAGGCGGACACAGCCTGCTGATGATGGGTCCGCCGGGTACGGGCAAATCCATGCTTTCGCAACGTTTACCCGGAATCCTTCCGCCTTTGACCGAAGACGAATTGGTCGAAGTATGGGCTTTGCGTTCGCTCCTACCCAACCATCAACAGCAACTCGACAACAACCGTCCTTTCCGCAGCCCTCATCACAGCGCCAGCTCGGCTGCCATGGTCGGTGGCGGTTCAGACCCACGTCCGGGCGAAATCTCATTGGCACACCACGGAGTGTTGTTTTTAGACGAATTGCCCGAATTTGACCGTAAAGTATTAGAAGTGTTGCGTGAACCTTTGGAAAACGGCGAAATCCATATTTCCCGCGCCGCACGCCAAGCTGTTTATCCGGCCAAGTTCCAACTTGTCGCCGCCATGAACCCCTGCCCTTGCGGCTATCTTGGCCATCCATCCAAACCTTGCCGCTGCACGCCTGAAAGCGTTGCCCGCTACCGCAACAAAATTTCAGGGCCATTGCTCGACCGTATTGATTTAACCATCGAAGTACCCAGCCTTTCTGCTGCCGAGTTGATGCAACAAGAAGCAGGCGAATCCAGTGCCACCGTATTGAAACGCGTTACCGCCGCACGCAAAATCCAATACAACAGACAAGGCAAAGTCAATGCAGAACTGAGTGTCGGCGAGCTCGATGGCAAAGCCCGCATCCAAAAAGAAGCGCAAGAAGCCTTGGGAACCATGCTCGAAAAACTGTCCCTTTCCGCACGAAGTTTCCACCGCATCATGCGTGTCGCCCGTACGCTTGCCGATTTGGCAGGCGATGAAGAAGTTAGCAAAACACATGTGATGAAAGCCATCGGCTTCCGTCGCGCCCTTTAACTTTTCAGACGGCCTGAATCTTTATGTTTAAGTAAAACTAGAGTAAACAAAGCATCAGGATTTTGCCGTCTATAACGGTTATTGATAAAATATCGAATCCAAACTCAGACAGTCTCCTTTCAGGCCGTCTGAACACATTATTACAAGGTAAGTCATGAAAAAATCTACACAATATGGCAAAGGCTTGGCCGGTTTCTTTTTCGGCCTGATACTGGCAACAGGTATTATTGCCGGTATTTTGTTCTTCTTGAACCAAGGCAACCAAAACGTTTTCAAAGAGCTGACTCAGCCTAAACAAAGCGAAGAACCTGAAATTCTGAAACCTCAGGACAAAGCAGAGAAACGCCCAGCTACCGACAATTCATCTACCCAAGCAGATGAAGAAAAAGCTAAAGCAGAAAAAGAAGCGGCCGAGAAAGAAGCCAAAGCTAAAGAAGCGGCTGAAAAGGCTGCTAAAGAAGCTGAAGAAAAAGCTCAAGCGGAAAAAGAAGCTCAGGAGAAAGCCGAACAAGCAGAACGTGAAGCCAAAGAAAAAGCAGAGAAAGCCGCTGCCGATAAAGCCGAACGCGAAGCTAAAGAAAAAGCTGATAACGCCGCCGCCGATAAAGCCGAACGTGAAACCAAAGAAAAAGCTGCAAAAGCTGAAGCAGAAAAAGAAGCTACTAAGAAAAAACTGGCCGAGAAAAAAGCCGAGTTAGAGAAAAAACGCGCAGAAAAAGCCAAAGCGGAAAAAGAAACTGCCGATAAAGCTGCTAAAGACAAAAAAGCAGCCGACCAGCTGACAGCCAAACAAAAAGAGCGTGCCGAGCGCAAACTGGCCGAGAAAAAAGCGGCTGAAGCCAAAAAGCAAAACAAGCCGACACCTGAGCAAATCCTCAACAGCGGCAGCATCGAAAAAGCACGCAAAGCAGCAAATGCCTCTGCAACAAAAGAAAGCAGCAACGCTGCAAGTAAACAGTCAGCGGAAAAAGCCGAAGCAGCTGCCAACAGCGGTAAAAAAGCATTCCTGCAACTTGGTTCATATGCAGACCGCTCCAGCGCAGACTCACAACGTGCAAAATTGGCTATTTTAGGTGTGTCTTCCAAAGTGGTGGAATCGCAAAACGGCGACAAAACCATTTACCGAGTTCAAAGTAACACTATGCCGCAGGAAGCCGCTGTAAAACTGCAAAAAAACCTGCAAGGCCATAATATCAACAGCTTGATTCGTTCTACCAAATAATGGAATCACTGATGAAGCAGCGTATAAAACAAACCATTGCCACACTCAGCCTGAGTTTGCTCAGTCTGAGTGCGCAAGCTGCTACCGAGGGCGTGGACTATACTGTTCTTAGTCGTCCTATTCCGCAGCAACAAGCCGGCAAAATTGAAGTGCTTGAGTTTTTCGGCTACTTCTGCGTCCATTGTTACCATCTCGATCCGGTTTTGTTGCAACACAGTAAAACCTTCGCTAAAGATGTTTCCTTACGGACAGAGCACGTCGTTTGGATGCCTGAAATGTTGGGTTTGGCCAAGGTTGCCGCAGCCGTCAATCTTTCAGGTTTGAAATATCAAGCCAATCCAGTCATCTTCAAAGCAGTTTACGAACAAAAAATCAACCTGGCCGATACCAATGTATTCCGATCATGGGTGGGTAAACAGACGAGTTTTGACAGTAAAAAACTGCTTCAAGCCTACAACAGTCCTGCTGCCGCATCGGCTGCTGCAAAAATGCAGCAATTGACGGAAACTTATCGAATTGAAAACACACCAACTGTCATCGTCGGTGGTAAATACAAAGTCAATTTCAGCGGTACCGACTGGAAAGCCGGTATGAAAACCATAGACGAGCTCATCGTCAAAGTCCGCCGCGAACAATCCTCAAAACCACTTTAACTATTCAACAAAAGAAAGACGGCCTCAAGGCCGTCTGAAAACTTATGGACATTCTGATTTTATTTAAAGCACTAATTCTCGGTATCATCGAAGGTTTAACCGAGTTTCTCCCTATTTCCAGTACCGGTCACTTGATTGTATTCGGTGACTTAATGAACTTTCAAAGCAACGGAAAAGTATTTGAAATTGCTATTCAACTCGGTGCCGTATTAGCCGTCGTATTTGAATACCGCCAACGATTTACCCATATCATAAAAGGATTGGGTAAAGAACAAACAGCCAATCGCTTTGTACTGAATTTATTTATTGCCTTCATACCGGCTGCGGTTGTGGGGCTATTGTTCAGCAAACAAATCAAATTACACCTTTTCAACCCAATTACCGTTGCTACCATGCTGGTACTGGGTGGTTTCTTCATTTTATGGGTTGAAAAACGCCAAGCAACAGCCAAACCCAAAGTCAATCATGTAGATGATATGCGCCCAATCGACGCATTTGTTGTAGGATGCGCCCAAATTTGTGCCCTTATACCTGGTACATCACGCTCAGGCAGTACGATCATGGGCGGTATGTTGTGGGGGCTGGAACGTAAAACAGCTACTGAATTCTCATTCTTCCTTGCTGTACCGATGATGATTGCGGCAACAGGTTACGACATCTTAAAAAACTACAAACTCTTTACCTTGCAAGATGTCGGACAAATTGCCATCGGTTTTATCGCAGCATTTATCGCCGGTTTATTGGCAGTAAAAGCTTTGCTGAAATTTGTCTCCAGTAAAAACTATGTTCCTTTTGCCTACTACCGTATTGTATTTGGTGGTCTGATTCTCCTTACTTGGATATTGGGCTGGGTCAGCTGGAGCGAATAACCCCTCTCCTCCCAAAGGACGTGTCCCCCACGTCCTTTGTCTTTATCCGCATCCTCCCTTTAGATCAGGTTCCTACCCCGTAAAAGGTCGGCACTCCGTATCATTACCCCTAAATATCTCCTCACCGTCCGTACAGCTGCCCTTCACCTTCATCTTCCCGCACACCACCGCCGTCAGCGACTCGTTCAAGCGCAACACCCTCGGTTCCGCCTCCCTGTCCAGTGCCACCGCCTTCAAAGTAAACTTCACCTCCAAGATACCCTTAGCCTGGCCGCTCATCCTGATACAGAAACCGCCCGCCTCCTTTACCGGCAACTCCGGCCACTTCGTCGACGTCAGCTTAAAGCTGCCCTTTTTCGTGTAGAACTGCTCCATAAAGCGCGCATTCTCCAACAAAGCAGCATACGCCGCACGCAGGTTGGCCGAACGAACCGATTCCCGATAGGCCGAGACCTTTGCAAAATTCCTTTTTCCCCG
>NZ_KV799920.1:0-7400 GCF_001810105.1 Neisseria sp. HMSC068C04 | reverse complement strand
AAAGTTGCACTTCAAATGCGAATCCGCCGGCCTTGTTTTACAATGACCTTTTAAACAACTTCACACGCATACACAATTATGAATTTCGATCTTCAATCCCTCTCCCCCTTCTCCGGTTGGGAACAACTCGCCCAAACCGGCATGTCTTTCGGCACGAACCTGCTGGCCGCCTTAGCCATCTTCTTTATCGGCCGCTGGGTCGCCACGCGCGTGGTGACACTGATGAAAGCCGCGCTGACACGTGCCAAAGTCGATAAAACACTGGTCAGCTTCCTCGGCAACGTCGCCAACATCGGCCTGCTGATCCTCATCATCATCGCCGCACTGGGTAAACTCGGCATTCCGACCACTTCCGTGACCGCCTTGATCGGTGGCGCAGGCTTGGCCGTAGCTTTGTCTTTGAAAGACCAACTGTCCAACTTCGCCGCCGGCGTGCTGATTATCCTGTTCCGTCCGTTTAAAGTCGGCGACTTTATCCGCGTCAACGGCTTTGAAGGCATCGTCCGCGAAATCAAAATGGTGCAGACCTCTTTGAGTACGCCGGACAACGAAGAAGTCGTCCTGCCCAACAGCGTGGTCATGACCAACAGCATCACCAACCGCTCCTCCCTGCCCCTGTGCCGCGCCCAAGTCGTTGTCGGCGTCGACTACGCCTGCGACTTGAAAGCCGCCAAAGCCGCCGTATTGAGAGCGGCAACCGAGCATCCATTATGTGTTCAAACCGAAGAACGACCTGCCGTCGTATACATTACCAACCTTGGCGACAGCGCCATCGAAATCACCCTTTGGGCGTGGACGCAAGAAGAAAATCTCGGCCCATTCCGATTCGCCCTGAACGAGCAGATCGTCGAAAATCTGCGCGAAGCCAACATCAACATCCCATTCCCACAATGTGATGTCCACCTCATTCAGCCGAAAGACTGATTTCAGCTTTCAGGCCGTCTGAAACCCGGCGGGTCAAACGCCCGCCCCATTCCACCATTTCCATAAGGAGCCGCCATGTCCCATCTGCAAACCATCGCCGAACACCTGACCAGCCGCCGTCAAACCGTTACCTGCGCCGAGTCCTGCACCGGCGGACTGCTTGCCGGTGCGCTGACCTCACTCTCCGGCAGCTCGCAATGGTTTCATCAAAGCTTCGTCACATACAGCAACCAAGCCAAGCAGGAGCGTCTCGGCGTCATGCCCGACACCTTGCTGAAACACGGCGCGGTCAGCCGCGAGACTGTCTATGAAATGGCACGCGGCGCAAAAGCCGTGGCGCAGGCAGATTACGCTTTGAGTATTTCCGGCATTGCCGGCCCTAGCGGCGGCAGCGCGGCCAAACCGGTCGGCACAGTCTGGTTCGGCCTGGCCACGCCCGAAGGTTCGTTTGAACAAACCGCGCTTTTCACAGGCGATCGCGAAGCAGTAAGGGCGCAAGCCGTCGAATACGCATTGGCTTTCTTGGCGGAACATTTGGTTTGATAGAAAAAACACAGGCCGTCTGAAACCCTGTTTTTCAGGTTTCAGACGGCCTTTTTATTTATCTATTCAAACCATCGGCGGATTTATACGCCCAAAAGCTCTTTGCCGAGGAAGCTGCCTTTTTCGACACCCGGCAGGACGAAGAAATAGCCGCCGCCAAACGGGCTGATGTATTCCTCCAGCGGCTCGCCGTTGAGCAGGTTTTGCACGAAGATGAAGCCGTCGGCAAGGTTGGCCTGATAGCAGATGAATATCAAGCCGACATCGAGCTGGCCGTTGGCGGCGAGGCCGCGCGAGTAGTTGAAGGCGCGGCGGTAGAGCAGGTGTTTTTTCATGAACTCAGGATCGCGCGGATTGGCAAGGCGCATATGGCTGTCTTTGGGCGTGATTTTGCCGTCGGGGTCTTTAGCAAAATCGGCGGTGTCGCCTTCTTTTTTACCGTCCATGGGCGCACCGCTGTATTTGCGCCGGCCGAAAATATCGGTTTGTTCCTGCATCGGGGTGCGGTCCCAAAACTCGACAAAGTGGCGGATGAGGCGGACGGCCTGATAGCTGCCGTTTTTCGCCCATGCCGGTTCGTCCAAGCTGTTGGCGGCAACGCCTGTCCACAGGACTTGATCGGCGACTTTGGGATCTTCGACTTTGGGATTGCCGGAACCGTCGCGGAAACCTAAAAGGTTGCGCGCGGCAATGGCGCCGGGTTCGGCTTTAGGGAGCCAACCGTCTATGCTCCAGCGGATGACGGCAAACTGGGCAGTGTTTTTGATGATGTCGCGCAGGGCGGCTTGGCAGGTTTCGGGGGAAAACGCGCAAATTTGCAGGCTGAGGTCGCCGTCGCACCAAGATTTTTGGAGTTTGTCGTTGGGGAAGTCGCGCATTTCCTGCAGGTGTTTCGGCTTTTTGTCTTTGAGGCCGAAGCGGTCGTCAAAGAGGCTGCTGCCGACACCGACGGTAACCGTCAGCCCGTCGGGGCGGAATTGTTTGCCGAGGATGCCGCTGCCTGCTGGCGGGAGCTTGTCGTCTCCGTCTTGGTATTCGCCGCCTTGGGTAAGAAATTCGATGCGGGCAGTCAGTGTGCGGAACAGGTTTTCAAGTTGTTTGGCGTCTTTAGCGGTAACGTCAAAGGCACACATGATGCCGAAGAGCTGGTGTGGCGTGACGATGCCTGCCTGATGCTCGCCGTAACACGGATAGGCCAGCTCGGAATGTTGGTTGTTTTGGGTTTCGGCGGCGGCTTCGCCTTGTTTTTTACCGGCAAAATAACCGGCAACGCCGATGGCGCCGGCGGCAAGGGCAGTTTTGAAAAGGGTTCGTTTTTCGGGTTGTGCCGGTTGTTTGTTTTGGCTCATGGTCTGCTCCTTGGCAGGGAACGGAAAGATTGCAATCGTGTGAAGTAAGGTTGGTTTTCAAGCATATTTTGTGTGGACGACAATAAGATTCAGACGACCTTTCAATATCCAAAGGCCGTCTGAAAACGCGTTACCTTATTTCAAACCCAAAATGCCGCGCAGTTTGGCCAAGTCTTCTGCCAAGGCATTAATCGGCGCCTGCAGGGCTTTGCGGTCTTCTTCGCTCAATTTGTCGTACAGCTCGAAACCGTTCGGGGTTTTGTATTTCGCCAAAATGTCTTCAACCTGTTTGAAGTTGGCATCGGTTTTTTCCAACAACGCTTTGTCTTTGGCTTCGATCAGCGGACGGAACAAATCAACGATTTTTTTGGAGCCTTCCACATTGGCTTGGAAGTCGCTCAAGTCGGTATGGCTGTAACGGTCTTCTTCGCCGCTGATTTTGCTGCCGGCCACTTCTTCAATCAGTTCGGACGCGCCGCCGACCACCTTACCCGGAGGGAATGCCAATGCGTCGATTTCTTTTTGCAGTGCTTCGACATCGGTCATCAGTTTGGCTGCAATTTCCTTCACGCCGGATACGTCTTTTTCTACCCAAAGGGCGTGTTCGATACGGTGGAAGCCGGTAAATCCGGCATCTTTCGCACCGTCTTTGAAGTCGTCTTCACGCGCATCGATGACGGGGTCGAGTTCGCTGAAAAGCTCGGCAATCGGTTCGATACGTTCGTAATGGACGCGGGTGGCGGCAAACAGGGATTTGGCCTTTTCAATGTCGCCGGCTTTAACGGCTTCGGTAAAGGTTTTGGTTTTCGCCACCAGCTCTTTAACCTCGCCTTGAACGTAAGCTTTATAGTCGGCGAGCGGTTGGGACAGTTTTTCCAAATCGGCTTCGTTGGCAGTGTCTTTGAAGCCGCTGTCGGTAACAATCAGCTTACCGCGCGGATTGGTCAACAGGCCGCAAGTCATTTCATATTCGCCCGGCAGCAGGGTAACGGTCATTTTGTCGGATAAACCCGGGGCGATGTTTTCACGCTCGTCCACCACCATCACGCCTTTCAGGATTTCCCATTCCAGCTTGCGGCCGCTGTCGTTTTTAATATTGAACACGACTTGGCCGCTGGGGACGGTCAATTCCATCGGTTCGCAGGCAGTATCGTTCACACCGATATTGACCGAACCGTCGGCATTGGCGGCAGCGGATGCGCCTGAAGCGGCAGGCGCGGCTTTTTCGGCTTCAGGCGGCTGACACGCGGTCAAACCCAGGGTCAGCATTACAGACAAAGCAGTCAGATTGAATTTTTTCATTTTACTTCCTTCTTATTTAGTTAACGTTTTTGCCGGCGCGCTGCCGCGCAAAAACCAAATCATGACGGGAACCAGATACAGCAGCCAAATCAGGACTTCGCCTTCGGTCGGATGGTCGGTATAGCCGAAGAAACCACCGAGCAGCACGCCTAAAGGGCTGTCTTCATGCAAATATTTCGATGTGTCAAAAGCGATGTCCTGCATAGCATTCCATACACCTGCCTCATGCAGCGCGCGAAACGAACCGGCCAGCAGACCGGCGGCCACCACAATCAAAAACGCGCCCGTCCAACGGAAAAATTTCGCCAAATTCAGGCGCATACCGCCCTGATAAATCAGCGTACCGATGACAACCGCCGCCAACAGCCCCAATACTGCGCCTATCGGCATAGACCACGTCGGGCTTTGCTGGAACACGGCCAGCAGGAAAAACACGCTTTCCAAACCTTCGCGCGCCACGGCCAAAAACGCCATGCCGACCAAAGCCCAGCCCTGGCCGCTGCCGTGGTTCAAGGCCGACTGAACAGAATCCTGAAGATGCTGTTTCATCGAACGCGCGGCCTTCTTCATCCACAAAATCATGTACGTCAGCATCGCCACGGCCACCAGACCGATGACGCCGACCACCAATTCCTGTTCTTTTTGCGGAATCTCGCCCGTAACGGAATGAATGCCGTAACCAATACCCAAACACATAACCGAAGCCAAAAACACGCCCAGCCAAACCTTCGGCATCAGCTCGCTGTGACCCGACTGTTTCAAAAAACTGGCAACAATGCCGACGATCAGGGCGGCTTCGATGCCCTCGCGCAACATAATCAATAAAGCAATCAGCATAAAAAACTCTAAAGTGAAACGTTTATTTATTAACGCATTTATAACGCTTTATGTTTAATAACGCAAATTATTTTCATTTTTTAATAACCCCATATTTATTAAGATTTTTTAAAATAAAATAACGAACGTAATCAATAAAAACTAAAAGGCCGTCTGAATTTTGTTTTTTCAGACGGCCTTAAAAATCATAACTAACTGTAAATAAATAATAAAAAAGTTTCATAACATAAAATTCTCTATCGGTTATATTTTCAAAATTTATCAAAATTAAAAGGTTGATTTACAGCAAGAATTAAAAGCAACTTATCTTATATAGTTCAAACACTGCTGTCACAACCAGCAAATCATTACATAACAAATGCATAACAAAGGAACCTCCTATGCCACGTTTGAAACTCCACCAAATCGTTCTGGCCTTGGCCGTTTCTGCCGCGTTGACCGCCTGCGGTGAGAAAACTGCACAAACTACTGAAACTCCTCAAGCTGCTTCTGCCGCGAGCACTGCCGATGCCGCCGCAAGCACCGCCGCCGTTTCAGCCCCTCAAAATTCTGCCAATGTTTCTGACGAAGACAAAGCCCTGTTGGAACGCGCGCAAGCTACGTTCAAACCTTTGCCTGACTTAGCCGAAATGCAAAAAGTCCGTCCGTTTACCGAAGAACAGGTCAAACTCGGCCAACAACTTTGGTACGAAAACCGCCTGTCTAAAGGCAACACCGTCAGCTGTAACTCTTGCCACAACTTGGCAACTGCCGGCGTAGACAACATGCCGACCAGCGCGGGCCACAAAAGCCAATTCGGCGCCCGTAACTCCCCAACTGCCCTGAATGCCGCCTTGTTGGGCAGCCAATTCTGGGACGGCCGTGCAGCCGATGTGGAAGAACAAGCCGGCGGCCCATTGCTCAACCCTGTTGAAATGGCCAACGCGACCGAAGCCGATGCCGCCGCAAAAATCGCCGGTATCCCTGAATACCAAGAAAAATTCAAAGCCGCATTCCCTGAAGACGGCGCAGTTTCCTTCAAAAACATCACCACCGCATTGGGCGCGTTTGAACGTACCCTGCTGACCCCGACCCGTTGGGATGACTACCTGAAAGGCAACGTGTCTGCCCTGAGCGAACAAGAACGCAAAGGCGTACGCGCATTTATGGACAACGGCTGTATCGCTTGTCACAACGGCGTCAACTTGGGCGGTACCATGTTCCAAAAATTCGGCTTGGTGGACGGTCCTTACTGGAAACATATCGACGATCCTAAACACGACAAAGGCCGTGCGGACGTAACCAAAAAAGCCGAAGACGAATTCTTCTTCCGCGTTCCCGGCTTGAGAAACGTCGAACGCACCTACCCATACTTCCACAACGGCAGCGTTTGGGAATTGGATAAAGCCGTCAACATCATGGCGAAAGCTCAATTGGGTAAAACCCTGGCTCCGGAAGACACTGAAAACATCGTTGCCTTCCTGAAAGCCCTCTCCGGCAATGTTCCTGAATCTGCCCGAACCATGCCTGAGCTGCCCGTCTCCCACGATGTCAAATCCCAACCTGACAACAAATAAGGTTTAGCATAAAACAAAGGCCGTCTGAAAATCCGTTTCAGACGGCCTTTTTGTTGCCGGCCATATGGCCGCCTTTGTTTCACGATTCCACACAATATGGTAATCTTGAGCCGATTTTCACCATACATCCGAAAGGAACATCATGAGCCTGATTATTGAAGACTTGCAAGAAGGCCACGGCAAAGAAGCCGTCAAAGGCAAAGAAATCACCGTACATTACACCGGCTGGTTGGAAGACGGTACCAAATTCGACTCCAGCCTCGACCGCCGTCAACCGCTGACCATCACTCTGGGCGTCGGCCAAGTGATTAAAGGTTGGGACGAAGGCTTCGGCGGCATGAAAGAAGGCGGCAAACGCAAGCTGACTATTCCTTCCGAAATGGGCTACGGCGCACACGGTGCCGGCGGCGTGATTCCTCCGCACGCGACCTTGATTTTTGAAGTCGAGCTGCTGAAAGTGTACGAATAAGCATTTGACGCTTCAAAAGACCGAGGCCGTCTGAAACCCGAAGTTTGGTTTTTCAGACGGCCTGTTTTTATCAAGATTCGGTATAATGCCTGTTTTACAAACAAACCATTTCCCAAGGAACCCCCATGCTTTTACCCGAACAAGTCAAAACCCTGATTGAAGGTGTTACCCCCTGCGAACACGTCGAAGTCGAAGGCGACGGCCATCACTTCTTCGCCGTAATCGTTTCTTCCTCATTTGAAGGCAAAGCCCGCCTCGCCCGCCACCGCCTGATTAAAGACGGCCTCAAACCGCAACTCGAAAGCAACGAATTGCACGCGCTGTCGATCTCCGTTGCCGCCACTCCGGCCGAATGGGCTGCCAAACAGGCTTAATTTGGAATCAAACAAAAGGCCGAGACCTTTGCAAAATTCCTTTTTC
>NZ_KV799919.1:46775-91808 GCF_001810105.1 Neisseria sp. HMSC068C04 | reverse complement strand
ATGGGCGGCCATGTTGTCGCAAATGGTGTCGATGATTACGCCCGTATTGGCGATAAATTCGCCGCCGTAGTACAGCGCGTCCATAATGCGGTTTGCCAGCTCTAAGGGGATGGTTACCGTTTGGGTTTGATTTTGAATGGTTTGGATTTGGGTAGAAGTGCAAGATTGCATTTGAAATGCTCCTAACTGTTTGAGATTTGAGAAATGCCCAAAATAGGGGGCGGTGCTCTCTCCTGCAGTTAGTCAGGCGTGGACGTTGCCGTTACCACACACCGCCATAACTTTGATACGCCGTCCAAAGCCTGTGAATAGGCTTCAAACGCCATAGGGGGAAATGGCGATAAAAAATCAGCGTTACCCTGCTGATTTGGGCTAACTGTATTTGAGAGAGAAACTTAATTCTGCTTCTCAAAGCTCAATCTGTCAAATGTTTTTTACGGGGTTAGACGGCGTTATGACTTACTCTTTTCCGACACCAGCAAAGAAAACCGCCCGCGTTTCACGGTCTCCCCGAATTGGTTTTGCACTTCTTCCATCACGGTTATGATTTCATGCCCTGCTCTGCGAAGCTCCATAATGCGTGAGTTATAGCCAAGTATGCCCATTTGGGAAAGCTCCCATGAAGTAACGCTCCCTTTTCTCAATCGGTTTAAAACGCGCTCTCTTTGGCTTGGCGTTTTGGGCTTGTTATTGATACAATCAAATTTCATAATCTACTCTTCTTTCTGCCGTCTGAATGTCCGTTCAGGCGGTTTTATTTTTTAAAAATCAGGTCTTGAGTTATCATCGCGCGCGCGGGCGCGTATTGGTCCGAAAACTCCTATTCTCCTTTCATTAGCTTGCCTGTTCTGTAAGCCATTTCTTCACTTCTCCTGCTACATAAAAGCGGCTGCGCGTGCCTGTGATTTGGCGTGATTGCGGGAATTGTCCTGCTGCCTCCAGTCGTCTAATTTGGCTGCTGCTCAAGCGAGTGATTCCGCGCCGTCCTTTCGCTTGGCTGGTCTCAAGTTCTGCAATAGTTAATTGCGCGGTATCAGGTAAGCTGTCGATGTTGATAATGTGCATTTATTGCCTCCGTTTGGTTAATCACGCCTGCGGGTTGCTGGCGTTTCGATAGGCATAAATATAGCCGCCTCAATGGGCGGCTTGTCCTATATAGGATTGCATAAAACCTAATTAGGTTATTGTGAAAGACGGTCGATACCTTGCTTAATATATTTTGCTAATGTGTCTCCAGTGGGGGGCTTGCCTAGTTTATCAGCTTGTCTTTCCCACTCTTGGATAATAGTTTCTGCTGTCTCGTATGGTTTACTACAATCAGTTTTTGTATAGATAGCGGAAAGTGCCGCAATAATTTCAGCTTGTTTATTTTCAGTGCGTTTGCTGATAGATTTTTGTATCTTCATTTTTTCGCTCAATACTTCTTTTAGCTCATTAAAACTCTTACTTGTAAGGCGTAAGGTATCAGTAGTAACCGTTATACTCCATTTATTACTCTCTAAAAAATCTCTATCTGGGTATCTAGGTTGAAACCGATAGTCTCCTACTTTAGCAAAATCGGCTAATGCCTCATTTGGAATGTATTGAAAAAACCAGCCCTCAGTTTTCAAGTCTGTAATGTATGGTAACCCTGCTATTTGTCCGTAATTTTCATTTTCTACATCAATTACTTCCTGTGGTGTTTTACATTCTATCAGTTTTGTTTCAGAAGCTAGTTTGGGGATTCTTACAGTATAGTTTTCAAAAGCTGGATTAATGCCAAGATGCTGTAAACCCTCTGGGGCTGCCTCAATATGCTCCCCATTAATGTCTAATAGATATGGACATACGCTAGCTTTAGCTGATTTTTTAATTTCAATTTCTTGCATTGTGGTGCTGTGAATTGGTGCGAAATAACCTTTAAATAAATAATATTCAATAATTAAGGGCTTATCAATATTTGGGAAATAACGTTCTGCCAAGCTCCTTTTAAAAAATCTCATTGTAGATGCTTGTATGCAAAATTCAGTTAATCCGATAGCCCCATAATGGATAATATCATTAACTTCAAAGCTATCATTAAGCTGTTTACTTAATTCATTAGCTGCATCTTTCAAGGTGTAATATGCGCGCCATGCCATTTTGCGTTCTCCTGCATAAATATAAATACACACCAGCAAGGCTATCTAATGCCGCTATCCATAAATAATTTTTAGGGGCGCGGTTGTTTATCCTGCTATGCCTGAATGTGCTTTCAATTCATCGAGATAATCAGCCCATTTTTGAACCATATCGGCGCGTTGTTCTAAATATTCCGCATGGTTATAGGTTGCCCTTCGGCATAAAACGGATTGAGTAGCCCTATCCCAAAAATCAACAGGGTGGGCATTGTGTGGTACTTCGCGGCGGAAATATATCCGCTCCTTTTCTGTTTCCAGTATCAGGCAATCGCCTCAATCCCCTTGTTTTTGACGATAGTAAGCAGCTTCAAAGCCGCGCCGCTCGGCTTTTTAATACCCCGCTCCCATTCGGAAACTTGGTTTTTACCGATGTTTAGATACATGGCAAAAGCTGCTTGAGATAATGCTTCACGCTCTCTGATTGCCTTAATGTCTTCGCCGCTCAATGGTTTGATTTCGGTCAGGCATGATTTGTCAAAATCGCGCATTGTTTTTTTGTCGATGACGCCGCTGTCGTGCAATCCCTGCATGGTTTCATGTATTGCTGCGAAAATCTCGCTTTTGTATTTCATGGCTGTATCTCCGTGAAAGTGCCGTTTGATTTGGCTTGTTCTATGTCGGTTTCCGTCATTGCCAAGATGATGGCGGCGGCTTTCTTTAATTCTGCAAGTTCTTTGTCCGTGATATTTTCGCGGTCGTTCTTGGCAAAGGCGGTCATGAAAAACGCCCGTTCTCCATGCCTGAAAAATATCAGGCTACGATAACCGCCGCTTCTGCCTTGTCCTTGCCTTGCTATGCGCTGCTTAATAACACCGCCGCCTAAATCTGCGTCTATCACTCCTTTACCTGCCCGCTCTACCGCTTCTATTAGCTCGGAATCGCTGATTTTGTGTTTCTTGGCAAATTTCGTTATCCACTGGTTTCTAAATATCCGCATGGTTTTCTTTCGTAATGCTTAAGATGATAGTTTATTCTGCCGTTTCCTGCAATACGCCTGAATGTGCTTTCAATTCATCAAGATAATCAGCCCATTTTTGAACCATATCGGCGCGCTGTTCTAAATATTCCGCATGGTTGTAGGCTGCCCTTGTCGTGTTGGGGTCTTTGTGGGCTAGTTGTCGCTCTACCCAATCGGCGTTATAGCCCATCTCATTCAGTATCGTGCTGGCTGTATGCCTAAAGCCGTGCTGTGTGGTTTCTTCCAAGAATCCCAGACGGTCTAATGCTTTCCGTATCGCCCCCTCGCTCAAGGGCTGTTTTTTGCTGGTGTTACAAAATACATATTCATAATGCCCCGTTACTGGTTTCAAGCCGTCCAGTATTGCTAAGGCTTGGCGGCTCAAGGGGACGATATGGTCTATCTTGTTTTTCATGTTTACGCCGTCTTTATAGTATTGCTGCCCCTCCCAATCAATTTCACACCAGCGCAATAAACGCAATTCAGCAGGGCGGGCAAACACATAGGGGGAAAGCTGCAATAGGGCGCGTGTTTGCGGAAAACCTGTGTAACCATCAAAAGCCCGTAACACTTCGCCTATCCTTTGCGGGTCTTTAATGAAGCGGTAATGTTTCTGCTCCACCTTTGCCAGCTCTCCCCGCAATTCGGCGGCCGGATTGAACAGGCTCAAGCGAAGTTTCACGGCATATTTGAAAACTTGGTTTACCACGTCATAAACTTTCTGTGCTGTGTCATATTTCCCCGCCGATTCCAGCCTCTGCAACAGTCCTAAAACCTCAAGCGGCATGATTTCGTCTATTTTGCGTGTTGCAAGCTCAGGGAAAATATGAAGCTCAAGGCTGCGGATAACTCTTTGTGCATGGTCGGGCTTCCATTTATTCGGCTTTGCTACTTGGTCGCTGTGCCATTTGCGCGCAATAGCCTCAAATGTGTTTTTTAGCTGCTCTGCCTGCCTCTGTGCTTTGTCTTGCTGGTGTAGCTTAGGGTCTATCCCTTTTGCTATCAGCCCGCGTAATTCTTCGCGTTTTTCTCTTGCTTCTTTCAAGCTGATTTCAGGATAGACACCAAGTCGCATTTCATCGCGTTTGTTGTCGCTTGGTCGGTAGTAACGAAAACGCCAGTATTTGCCGTTTCCCCTTGCTTGAAGATATAACCCCCCGCCGTCTGATAATTGATTCGGCGGTTGTAGTTTTTTGCATTGGCTATCTGTAAGTGGCAGCGTCTGTTTAGGCATTTTTAATCCAGTTTGGGGTAACTTTTAAAAACTCATTAAGCCATTGTTAATAATTGGTTTTATGGATTTTTTGGGTAACTTGTTTAAAAAAATAGGGCTAATTTGCCCACTTTTCGGGCTTGTTTTTTGGGTAATTCCTGAAAAGTTACCCCAAAAGTTACCCTATAAATTGCGAAAACTCAAGCATACGCCAGCATATTCAAGGTAATAAAAAAGCCTTGAAACCGTTATGGCTCAAGGCTTTATGCGTATTACAGGATACTGCTGAAAATAGGGTATGGTGGAGGCGGGGGGAATCGAACCCCCGTCCGAAGGTCCTCTACAGAGCGTTCTACATACTTAGTTGTGTCTATTTAAAATCTCGTCCCCATCATGCCGACCAACAGGCCTTCAGAGAACCAGTTACCTTAAATCTCGTTTCCTGCCAAGTAACCCGACAGAAAACCAGTCAATGTAGAATGACGTTGCGGTAGCTTGCGCTACACAGCCCATTGACCAACTGCTGCAACGGCAGGCCTTAAGCGGCCAGTGCGTAAGTTTCGTCGTTTGCGACTATTTAAATTCAGTGTTTTACGGGGAATCTGAGACCCCGGTATGCCCGCATCTGCTTTGCAACCCCCGTCGAAACCAAGATCGCCCCCAGATAGGAAGAGTCAATTATACGCATATCAGCGTGCTTTGCCAAGCTGCCGATTGATTGAAAAGGCCGTCTGAACAGCAGTTTGCTTTTTCAGACGGCCTGTTTGGCTTAGGTTTATTGATGGTAGTTTTGCAAGAAGTGTTTGAGTTTGTCCATGGCTTCTTCGATTTGATGAACGGGCGGCAGGGTAACGATACGGAAGTGGTCGGGGCGTATCCAGTTGAAGCCTGTGCCTTGGACGAACAAGACTTTTTCACGCACGAGCAAGTCGTAGACGAATTTCATGTCGTCATGAATGCCGTACATTTCGGTATCGATTTTTGGGAACATATACATCGCGCCCATTGGTTTGACGCAGGAAACTCCGGGAATTTGGTTGATCAGTTCCCATGCCTTATTGCGTTGTTCCAGCAGGCGGCCGCCGGGCAGGATAAACTCGTTGATGCTTTGATAGCCGCCCAAGGCCGTCTGAATGGCATGTTGCATCGGCGTATTGGCACACAGACGCATAGAGGAGAGCATATCGAGACCTTCGATATAGCCCTTGGCATGATGTTTCGGGCCGTTGAGCACCATCCAGCCTTGGCGGAAACCGGCCACGCGGTAGGCTTTGGAGAGGCCGTTAAAGGTAATGGTCAGCAAGTCAGGGGCGAGGGCGGCAATGTGATGATGTACGGCACCATCATAGAGAATTTTGTCGTAAATTTCGTCAGCAAAAATAATCAGACCGTGTTTACGCGCTAATTCGGCGATTTCCAGCAGGATTTCTTTGCTGTACACCGCGCCGGTAGGGTTGTTGGGGTTGATGATGACGATGGCTTTGGTTTTGGGTGTAATTTTGGCTTCTATATCGGCCAGATTCGGGAACCAGTCGTTTTCTTCGTCACACAAATAATGACGCACATTGCCGCCGGCCAGTGTTGCGGCGGCGGTCCACAGTGGATAGTCAGGCGCAGGAATCAGGATTTCATCGCCGTCGTTGAGCAATGCCTGCATGGACATGGTAATCAGCTCGGAGACGCCGTTGCCGATGTAAACGTCGTTGACGGTAACGTCGAGCAAGCCTTTGGTTTGATAGTAATGAACGATGGCTTTGCGTGCGGAATAAAGGCCTTTGGAGTCGCAATAGCCCTGCGCGGTCGGCAGGTTGCGGATCACGTCAACCAAAATTTCATCAGGCGCTTCAAAGCCGAACGGGGCAGGGTTGCCAATATTGAGCTTGAGGATTTTGTTGCCTTCTTCTTCCAGTTGCAGGGCTTTTTTATGAACCGGGCCGCGGATGTCGTAGCAAACGTGATCCAGCTTGGACGATTTGGGGAATTTCTCCATGATGTGTGTTCCGTAAAATTGTTAACAATGGGGGTAAATGTACTCTTTTTGCGGGTAAATTAAAAGCGTTTCAGACGGCCAAAGCTTACTTATTGCGCGCTTCGGCACGGCGAACTGTCACGCTTTTGCCGCCTATGCCCCAGTTGTCCATATCGATTTCGTCAATGACGACGACGGTTGTCTCAGGGTTTTTGTTGAGAATGCGTGAGAGTAATTCGGTTACGCCGCGGATTAATTCGGCTTTTTGCTCTGCATTCGGGGCTTCGCTGCCGCCGGTTACTTTGATGTTGACGTAAGGCATGGCTGTTTCCTTTTAAAATAGCGTTCATATGTTATCTTATTTTTATCAGGCCGTCTGAAATTTAATTGCAGGATTTTTCATTGCTCATGACTGCTTTTACAAAGAATTAAGTTTTTTGGAATAGATTGTTTTTACAATGCGGTTTTATTTTGAATGGATATCGTCATGAACCGTTTTCTTCAGACTTTGATTGTGGCCGCACCGATGGTGATTGCCGCGCCTTATGTGGCGGCGGAAACGCATCCTGCGCAAAAGCAGATGCAGCAGAACATTGATACCGTGTTGAAAATTGCACGCAATACGTCTTTGACAGAAGCGCAACGTGTGAAACAGGTTGAGCAGTATGCCAACCGTTACTTGGACTATGAACGTATTTCGGCTTTGGCTGTCGGCGCGCCATGGCGTGAATTTTCTGCCAAACAAAAAACTGATTTTATCCGTGCATTCAAAGATATGGTGATTGCGATGTACTCGCATTCTGCACTGATTGGTGCGGCGGATGCAAATGTGCGCCTGTTGCCGAAGATGACGGCAAACGGCAATAAGTTTGACGTTTTCTCGGAAATTCAGACCAAAAAAGGCACCAAGTATGAAGTGGCCTACCAGCTTTACCAAAGCGGCGGTACGTATAAGATTTACAACATCCGCGTGGACGGTACCAGCTTGGTAACGGTATACCGAAATCAATTTGGCGAGCTGATTAAAAGCAAAGGCATTGACGGTACGATTGCGACTGTCGAAGCCAAGGGCTTGAAGAAACAATAAGGCAGATTAAGAAAAAGGCCGTCTGAATATTCAGACGGCCTTTTTGTGTTACGGGCTGATTAAGCACGTTTGCGGAATTCGCCGGTACGGGTATCGATTTCGACTTTGTCGCCGTTTTCGATGTAAGACATCACTTGGATTTCAGTGCCGCCGACCAGACGCGCGGTTTTCATCACTTTACCTGAGGTATCGCCTTTAACGGCAGGCTCGGTGTATTCAACTTCGCGAACGATGATGGTAGGCAATTCTACGGAGATTGGGTTGCCTTCGTAGAAAGTGACTTCGCATACGTCTTCCATGCCGTCAACGATGAATTTCAACGCGTCGCCGATGTTGTCGGCTTCGATTTCGTATTGGTTGAATTCTTCGTCCATGAAGACGTACATTGGGTCGGCAAAGTAGCTGTAAGTACAGTTTTTGCGGGCCAAAATCACGACGTCGAATTTGTCGTCGGCTTTGTAAATGGTTTCAGAAGCGGCACCGGTCAGCAGGTTTTTCAGTTTCATGCTGACTTTGGCGGAAGAGCGACCGCCTTTGATGTATTCGGTTTTTTGAACAACCATAGGGTCGTTGCCAACCATAAATACGTTGCCGGCGCGCAGTTCTTGTGCTGTTTTCATTGTAGTTTTCCAATCAAATCGGTTGTAATAAAACGCGCTATTTTAGCGTATTTTTTTGTGCTTTGAAATAAAGGCGGCAAGTTTTTCAACAGCACTTTTTTGGGCAAAAAGTCTGTCCCGCCATTTTGCCGCGCTTTGCTGCCATTCGTTTTGGTGTGCCGTCAGGGTTTGCCATGCCTGCAGGCGTTGGCTGTCGCTGAGTGCTTCTCCGTTGTTGAGTTCGTTGGAAAGGCGGCGGTGTACCGTGGCAACAACATCTGGATAAACCTGATGCGCTTTGTCCCAAAAGGCGTGCAGTTTGTCGAGATGGATATTTTCTTCTTGCGGATAGATGTGCCAAAAGAAAGGCTTTCCGGCGAACTGGGCGCGAACAAAGCTGTCTTCGCCGCGTATGACGGCACCGTCGGCAAGGTTGAGCAGTTTATCGAAATCCTGCTGGGGGACAAAAGGGATTTTGATCAGGGTAACGTGTTCGCTCTGATACACATCGCCGTCTTCAAGCAGGGCGTTTTGCGGTATTAGGCCGCTGTTTTTCAGGCTGACAATGATTTGTGTACCTGCCAACAGCAGAGTAATGGGTTGGCCGGCCTGTTGCCACATGGTCAGCCATTTTGCCCAAATATCGCTTTGATAGCCGAAAAGCAGCCATTCGGGCGCATTTTTTTCGGGAAGTTTGAGTTGTCGGCGTAAGGCTTCCGTATCAAAGCGGGCAGATTCGGCGTAATCGCGTTCGCGCAGCAGGCCGCCGCTTTTTTCGCTGAAACCCATAAACCAAAAATATTTTTGTATGCCGCCGGCCTGGGGCGAGGGCATTAAGTGCAGCCTTTCGTTGCTGTCTTCCGCGCTGAGGTATTCCCAGTTGAGCCAAAGTGGTTGGTGTCGGCGGATGATGGTTTGAACGTTGTCGGGCAGTTCGCAGGCGAAGGTTTCGATGACGATGTCTGGGGTAGGGACCGTATCGGTCTCTTCGGCGTAGTCGGCTTGCCAAGCGTGAATGCCGATGCCTTGATGGATATTGGGAATCGAGGCTAAGTCAGGGCAGAGTGCCTGAAGGGATGGGAAGTCGTCTGTCCACAAATGCACTTGCCAGCCGAGTTCGCGTTGCAAAACACGCGCCAGCCGCCATGAGACGCCAATGTCGCCGAAGTTGTCGATGACGTTGCAGAAAATCCAGCAAGTATAAGGTGGGGTGGTGTTCATGGAAAAATATGCCCAAGGCCGTCTGAAAACATCAGAATGCGCCGAAATAGTGGAATAAATAGACAATCAGCAAAACAATCGGGATAAGCATCAAAATGCTTTGCCGTTTCAATTCAGGCTCTTGTTTGAGGTGGTGTTTGATGACGTCAAAGAGGACAAATTTAAATAGGAACGTAGCTTCGCAGGCAAGGATGATGCCGTTGATGAGGTATTGCGTTTTGTCTTCGGGCGGGTTGAGGGCAAACCACAAGAGGGTGGCGAGCGGAATCAGGCAGACAACGAGCCAGCGCAGAAGGATGGGTTTGGACATGGTGTGCGTGCAAGAAATAAAAGGGGCATTATACCCTGTCGTCTTTCAGACAAGTGCAAATCAGGCTATCATTCGTTTTATTTGAAGCGAACATTTATCCCTATGCAAACCCAAGCCATCATCCGCCATATTGTTCAATGGCTCAAAGATTATGCCGAGCAGGCGCGTGCCAAAGGTTTTGTCGTCGGCGTATCCGGCGGCATCGATTCTGCCGTGGTTTCCACCCTTGCAGCGCAAACCGGTTTGTCGGTTTTGTTGTTGGAAATGCCGATTCGTCAGAAATCCGACCAAGTCAACCGCGCGCAAGAACACATGGGCCGTCTGAAACAGCGTTATCCCAATGTGAAAGCGCAAAGCATCGACTTGACCCAAACGTTCGATACTTTCGCTGATACCGTTGACGTCAGCGAAACCGAATTTCCCAACAAACAGCTGGCACTTGCCAATGCACGCAGCCGCCTGCGCATGACGACGCTTTATTATTACGGCCAGCTGCATGGTTTGCTGGTGGCAGGGACGGGCAACAAAATTGAAGATTTTGGCGTCGGTTTCTTTACCAAATACGGCGACGGCGGCGTGGACATCAGCCCGATTGCCGATTTGACCAAAACTCAAGTGTACGCGTTGGCAGCCGAGCTGGACGTGTCGGAAGACATTCAAAAAGCCGTACCGACGGACGGACTTTGGGATACCGAGCGTACCGATGAAGAGCAAATGGGCGCATCTTATCCCGAACTCGAATGGGCGATGAGCGTGTACGACAGCCACAAGCCTGAAGATTTTGAGGGCAGACAGCGCGAAGTTCTGGCAATCTATACCCGATTGCACAAAGCCATGCAGCACAAAGTCAATCCGATTCCGGTTTGCAAGATTCCGGAAGAATTATTTTAAGTTTGAACATCAAAATGCCGTCTGAAAACGCTGGATTAAGGTTTTCAGACGGCCTTTTACATTTTATTTCAATAAGAATTAGGAATATGCTTGAAAAACAGCATCATCAGATACCAAAATAGCGTAGCGGTCGCCGCGCCCAGCAATACCCACGCACTGATTTTGGCGATTTCCCGAATGGTGCGCTTTTGTTTGCGGCTGAACAAACGGTTCACAATCAATGCCGCTATGGCGCAAAAGAAAAAAAATCGCAAAAGCCTGCCTATCATTCCACATTCTCCCAAAAATATTGCCTTTAATCAGGGCAGGCTGTCTGAAGCCTCATGCACAAAACAAAAACGAAACGTTATAATACTCCTTTTGCCGCTTCACTTGGAAATTACAAATGACAACAAATGCCTCAGTGGGCATTGTAACGCCCCAGAAAATCCCGTTTGACACACCGCTTGCTCTGGAAAACGGCAAAACCTTACCTCGTTTCGACCTGATGATTGAAACCTACGGTACACTCAATACCGACAAAAGCAATGCCGTCCTTATCTGCCACGCCCTGTCAGGCAATCATCATGTTGCCGGCAAGCACAGTGCGGAGGATAAATACGCCGGCTGGTGGGACAATATGGTCGGCCCCGGTAAACCCATCGATACCGAACGCTTTTTCGTTGTCGGTTTGAACAACTTGGGCGGCTGCGACGGTAGTACCGGCCCTTTGTCCGAAAATCCTGAAACCGGCCACGAATATGGCGCGGATTTTCCGGTTGTAACCGTCAAAGACTGGGTGAAGTCCCAAGCCATGCTTGCCGATTATCTCGGTATTCAAAAGTGGGCGGCCATTGTCGGCGGCAGCTTGGGCGGTATGCAGGCATTGCAATGGACGATTTCTTTGCCTGAACGCGTTGCCCACGCGCTCGTCATCGCTTCTGCGCCTAAACTTTCCACTCAAAACATCGCGTTTAACGATGTGGCCCGTCAGGCCATTTTGACCGATCCCGATTTCCATGAAGGCAATTACCGCAGCCATCATACCGTTCCTTCACGCGGTTTGCGTATCGCGCGCATGATGGGGCACATTACCTATCTTGCCGAAGACGGCTTGGGTAAAAAATTCGGCCGCGATTTAAAATCAGATGGTTATCAATACGGCTATGGCGTTGAATTTGAAGTGGAATCTTATCTACGCTATCAAGGCGACAAGTTTGTCGGCCGCTTTGATGCCAATACTTATCTGCTGATGACCAAGGCACTTGACTACTTCGACCCGGCAGCCGATTACGGCCACAACCTCACGCGCGCCGTGGAGAATGTGCAGGCCAAGTTTTTTGTTGCCAGCTTCAGTACCGACTGGCGCTTCTCGCCGCAACGTTCGCATGAATTGGTCAAGGCTTTAATCGCCGCGCAAAAATCCGTGCAATACATTGAAGTCAAATCCAATCACGGCCACGATGCCTTTTTGATGGAGGACGAAGCCTATATCCGCGCGGTTGCCGCTTATATGAACAACGTTTACAAGGACTGCCAAAAATGAATCTGCGCGATGATTTGCAACTCATTTACGATTGGATACCCGAAGGCAGCCGCGTACTCGATTTAGGCTGCGGCGACGGCGAACTGCTGGCTGCGCTGGTGGCGCATAAAAACTGCGCCGGTTACGGCGTTGAAATCGATACCGACAGCGTGATTGCCGCCATATCCCGGGGCGTGAACGTCATTCAAGCCGATTTGGAAGAAGGTTTGGTGGCTTTTGGCGATCAAAGTTTTGATGTGATTGTCTTGAGCCAAACCATTCAGGCGATGCAGAACACGGAAAAAATCCTACGCTGCCTGATGCGCGTGGCCAAGCAGGCCATCGTCAGCTTCCCTAACTTCGGCTACTGGCGCAATCGCTTTCAAATCGCCATCGGCGGCCATATGCCGGTTTCCGAGAGGATGCCGTATCATTGGTACGATACGCCCAATATCCATTGGTGTACCCTCAAAGACTTCGATTTATTGTGCGCCAAAAACAAAATCCGCGTGCTTGAGCGTGCGGTCATGACGGGTAACCGACAGGTCAAACATCTGCCGAATTTATTGGGCAGTCTGGCGTTTTATCGCGTAGGTTGATTGCGGTCATAGATAAAGGCCGTCTGAACAGGTAATCACGAAAGCATGGCTTTGCGGATATCTGTTCAGACGGCCTTTTTTGTTAAAGCCGGTTTAAGCCTGTTTCAATTTTTCCAATAAGGCCAAACTGCCGGCATCGACCAGACGGTAGGTTTCGTCAAAGTCGCCTGTGTACCACGGATCGGGAACGTGGTTGTAACCTGAATCGGGAATAAGGTCGGTCAGTTTGAAGATTTTGCCGGGATGGAAACCGAGCTGCTTTTCGGTTTCTCTGAGGTTGTTGTCGTCCATCACGATGATGTAGTCGAAATGTTCGGCATCGCTGGGTTTGATTTTGCTGCTGGTAAAGCCTGACGGGTCGATGCCGTGTTGCTTGAGCGCGCGGCGCGTGCCTTCGTGCATGTCTTCCCCGTCGTGCCAGCCTGATGTGCCTGCGCTGGCTGTAATGACGGCATTGCCCATGCCTGCTTCGTGGGCGCGGTGGCGCAGGACGTATTCGGCCATGGGGGAGCGGCAGATGTTGCCGAGGCAGACGAAAAGGATTTTGTGGGTTTTCATATGCGTGAAAATGAGCGGTAAGGTTTGAAAATAAATGCAACACGCTAAACCGTTTTCAGACGGCCTTGGCGTGTTGCATTTTCAATTTAGTTTACATTGCTGAAGAAAGGATTATGGCCTTCCAGTTTCAACGCTTGGGCATAAGTAGGAATGTTCTCGTTTTCGCCCAGTGGGTTGTGCAGCAGGTAGAGGTGTTCGATTCGGCATTCTGCCATCAGGTCGAGGAAGTTTTGCTGAACGATGGCGATATTGTCGGTTGAAGCCAGCTCCCATGTGAAGGTCTGCGGAACGATTTCAAACGCGCTGTCTGTCGCGTTGAAGCTGAACTGGAGCTTGCCGTCCGCTTTCGCTGCGGCGACAACGCCGACGCGCGGGCTTTGCATACGAATGGCGCGGATGGCGTTGGTGGCAAAAACATCCATGGCCATGCGTTGGCGGGTATGGCTGCCGTCGGTAAGCGCGTCAAGCGGCGTATTGGGCGAGAGTGGGTTGGTAAAGAGGGTAACGCCTTCAAGGGCGAGATGTTCTTGCCAAACCTGCATCAATGGCAGGCCTGCCTGTTGCAGGTTGAGACCCAAGGCCGTCTGAATGTCTTTATTGCCGTAGCCCAGTGCGTAAACAACATGGACGGATTGACCTTCGGGTAGCGTCAATGGTTTGTATTCGAATTTTTGCAGGAATGCGCCTGCCGCTTCATCGTTTTGCTTGGCTTGGAACCACTCGCCCGGGGTAACGCTGCTCAAGTCGGTAGATTGGACGAGGTAAGGCAGCCATTGCGTGTTTTGCGTGAGGGTGCGCAGGTTCGGGTAGTTTTGCAGGCAGGCGAAGAGGGCTTCGGTAGGCAGAGTGAGCGGCAGGGTTTGTTCTTTTTTGCAACCGGCGACCAAAACGACAGGCAGGGCAAACCATTGGGCTTCGTTATCGTTTTCTGCCTTCAGGACTTCGCCTACGCTTTGAATCAGGCTGGTGTAAGTGCCGACATCGGGTGCCATGGTCATCGCCAATGAAAGGTTGATGTAATGGTTTTGGCTGAGCATGGTGCGGATTTCGGTTTGCAGTTGGCCGGCCGAAAGTTTGCGTGATGCGGAGGAGGAGTTGTGTGCCAGCTGATAGGCATTGAGCAGAAGGTAGTTTTTGATAGGGCTCTGCGGATAAGGGCGGGTATCTGGAAGAACAAAGGTTTTCATGACGGTTTGAAGTGTTGTGTTGTAAGTGTGGCGATTATAGCAATTTAGTCAGTCGGTGTGCTTGTTAATAAATTAAATTCAACTGGCGATAGGGATACGCTTCATTTCTATACGGTTTAAGTATCGGCATTTTCTAAGTTGAGGAGGGTAAATGCCCGATGTGTTATAATCCATGACCAAACATAATTCAGAAAGGAACAAAATCATGCGCTTACTTCATACTATGCTGCGTGTCGGCAATCTCGAACGCTCTTTGGATTTCTATCAAAACGTATTGAATATGCAACTGCTGCGCCGCCGCGATTATCCTGAAGGCCGTTTTACTTTGGCTTTTGTCGGTTATGGCGATGAGGCGGACCATACTGTTTTGGAACTGACCCACAACTGGGATACCGAGTCTTACGACTTGGGCGAGGCTTACGGCCATATCGCGATTGAAGTCGATGATGCTTACGCCGCGTGCGAACGTGTCAAAGAAATGGGCGGTAAAGTGGTACGCGAAGCCGGTCCGATGAAACACGGCACGACTGTGATTGCGTTTGTCGAAGATCCGGACGGCTACAAAATTGAATTTATTCAAAAGAAAAGCGGTAGCGATTCGGTTCAATATTCATCTTAAGACATGAGATAATGAAAAAGGCCGTCTGAACATTCAGACGGCCTTTTTTGATCATCCCAACTGTTTTTGCTTTTCGCTCAACAGGGCGTGTACGTGAAGCGCGGTAGCATAGCGGTCTTCTCCCGCTTCAATCGGATCGAGGAAATGCAGCTCGACCGTGCTGGAAGGCTGGCTGATGACCATGCAGATGGATTGCCAGAGGCTGATGTCGCCGTAGTAGGCAGTGTGCGGATTGGGGCTGCTGCCGTCCGGATTCGGGTAGCGGCAGAGTGCTGGAATAATCGGTACGCCTGCATCATAGGCCGTCTGAAAAAAGCTGGGTTTGAACGGCAGGATTTCACGGCCTTCGGTACTGGTGCCTTCGGGGAAAATGGTGACGGTATCGCCAGTTTTCAGTGCTTTGGTCACGCCTGCAATTTTGGCGGTGTTACCTTTGATGCCGCGGTTGCGCGAGACGTAAACTGTTTGCGCCTGTGTGGCGAGATAACCGACCACCGGCCATTTGGCCACATCGTCTTTAGCTACAAAACGGCCGGGAAATGCGCCGTTGACCGCCATAATGTCCAACCATGAAATATGGTTGCTGATAATCAGCTGACCGCGATCTTCTTGCGGCGGCGTGCCGAAGGTTTGCAGTTTCATGCCGCAGGAAGCAAGCACGCGCAGCGACCATAATTGAATCGCGCGCAGTTTGCGTTTGCTGCTGTAAAAGGGAAACAGAAAAAACATTTCGGCCATGCCGTACAAAAGGCAGCCGGCAATGCAGAGGAGACGGAAGATAAAACGGATTTTGGCGGTCATTGTGTGTGTTTTTTTATAAAGATTAGGCAGGCCGTCTGAAGTTTCAGACGGCCTTTTATTATGAATCGGTTTTAGGGGCAAAACGCTGCAAGTAGCGGTCGGAAAGGTGGCTGATGTCCATCATGATCAGCACATCCGCGCAGTTGAATGCTTCATCGACGCAAGGCTCGCCGCAGAACCACGCGCCTGCTTTGAGATAGCCTTTGATCAGTGCGGGTACAGGCGGATTTTCAGACGGCGTGATGCTGTCCCATTTGAGCGGGTTGAGCGGTTTGACGCGCCATTGTGCCGGAGCGAGGTATTTGTCTTTCAAAGCATGATACAAGCCCGCCGCATCGTTGCCGCCGTCGCGCATTTCAATACTGCCGCAGCCAATCATAAAGCGCAGGTTTTCGTCTTTCATGAATTTGACCAAACCGGTCCACAACAGCATGACCAAGCCGCCGTTGCGGTAGTCCGGGTGGGTACAGGCGCGGCCGAGTTCGACGGTTTGCGGTAGGATGTCTTTCAAAGGTTCAAGGTCAAATTCATGCTCGCTGTACCAGCCACCGACTTTTTTTGCGGTTTCTTCGGTAATCAGGCGGTAGCAGCCGATAACTTCGCCGGTTGCATCGTCGAAGGCGAGCAGGTGGTGGCAATGCTCATCATAAGGATCGACATCGCGGCCGTCATCGCTTTCGATTTCCGCACCCAATTCTTGGGCAAAAACCTGATAGCGCAATCTTTGGGCGGCTTCGATTTCAGCTTGGGTTTCTGCAAGGCGTACGCTCAGGCCGATTTTGGGGCCCGTTTGATTGAAACGGCTGGGGGACATGATGTTTCCTGTTTGAAGAAAATGGCTGATTATAGCGGATATACGGACAGATTTATATTGATTTGCTTTGCGGTAGGGCAAATTATGTCGGGTTGTTGGAAAAAGGCTTCAGGCCGTCTGAATTTGGCATGCCAAGCGGTAGAAGCGTAAAATCAACGTTTTTGCCGCTTTTTTTATTATGGAAACCTCTTTTCTGCTTGCCGGAAAAATTACCGAGCTGACGTTGATTGTTTTGATGGGCGTGGCCTTGGTTAAGGCAGGGCTGTTGAAATCGGAAAACAGCTACACGCTCTCCGTTATCGCGCTTTACCTGATCAGCCCGTCCGTCATGATTCACGCCTTTCAGATGGACAATACGCCGCAGATTATCGAAGGGCTGAAGCTTTCCGTCATGCTGGCGGTGTTTTTCCATGTAGTGTTGATTGTTTTGGGCAGGTTGTTTAAACACTTGTTCAAACTCGATGCGCTCGAACACGCGGCGACGGTGTACAGCAATTCGGGCAACCTGATTATCCCTTTGGTGATGTCGGTCTTTGGTGCGGAATGGGTGATTTACACCAGCGGTTTTATTATGGTGCAGACGTTTTTATTTTGGACGCATCTGCGCCTGTTGATTTGCGGCCGCGGCAATGTGGCTTGGAAAACCATTTTTACTAATATCAACATTTTATCCATGCTGGTCGGGCTGCTGATGTTTACCTTTCAAATCAAGCTGCCACATATTATTGATAATACTTTGGCGACGGTAGGCAGCATGATTGGCCCGGTTGCCATGTTGGTGGCGGGCATGCTTTTGGCTTCTTTGCCGCTACGCTCGATTATGTGGACGCCGAGGCTTTATCTTGTTGCTTTTTTAAGGCTGATTTTGATTCCAGTATTATTGCTTTTTGCCGTTAAAGTCTGCGGTTTTGCCCATCATGATGCGCATGCGGATACGGTTGTTTTAATCAGCTTTTTGGCAACAACTTCGCCTGCCGCCTCGACAGTTACCCAAATGGCGGTTGTTTACGGTAAAAATGCCCAAAAAGCCAGCGCGATTTATGGGTTGACAACCTTGCTTTGTGTGGTAACTATGCCGGTAATGATTGCGTTATATCGTTGGATTATTTAAGAAAAGGGCAGGCCGTCTGAAACTTTAGCCTTATGTTTCAGACGGCCTGTTTGTTATTTTAAAGTTGAAAATAACTTTTATTATCAATTAATTAAACAATTAAAAAACTATACAAAGCTGATTGCTGCGTGTATCCTTACGCCTAACATTCATTCAATATAAATCTTTAAAGGAACACAGCCATGACCGACTTTACCCTTTGGGAAACCGCGCCTTTCAATTCTACGATTGACCATATCCTGCAACGTTATCACAATGTTCACCGCGCCCAGTTTGAAGAGTTGGTTCCGCTGGCGCAAAAAGTGGCGCAGGTTCATGCCGACACTTTCCCTGCCGAAGTGGCCGATTTGTTGGCCTATATGCAAAATGAGCTGTTGATGCACATGATGAAAGAGGAGCGCATGTTGTTCCCAATGATTAATCAGGGCGTGGGCCGCGGCGCGGCAATGCCAATCAGCGTGATGATGCACGAGCATGAAGAACACGATCAAGCCATCGCGCGTCTGGAAGAGTTAACCAACAATTTTGAGCTTCCTGAAGGCGCTTGCGGCAGCTGGACCCGTTTGTACACATTGGCCAAAGAGATGGTGGACGATTTGAAAGATCATATCCACTTGGAAAATGAAATTTTCTTCCCCCGCGTTTTGGCTTCTTAAAATTTGAGCTTAATCAAGGCCGTCTGAATGTTCAGACGGCCTGTTCTTTAATCCCTTGCTAAGTTAGTACAATAGTTCTAAAATTTTAATAAAGAAATAAAATTAGGCAGTAAAGGCACACATCCGTTCTTTTGTTTACTTAAGAAGGAGTTTATGAATGAAACATTCTAAAGTTTTACTATCGGGTATTCTGTTTGCTGCTGTGACTGCGTGCGCCCAAACGACGGGCGGTGACTGGAGCGCCCTGCAGGATGCGAAAACAGGCGTGCAGTCGCGGCCTTATTATGAATTTGGCAATGTACTTCAGGAGATTTCTTTTAAGAAAACCGGTAATCCGGAAAATGGTCTGAAAAAGCCTGTCTTGACGGTGTATCGTCAGGGCAAGCTGTTGGGCGAAGCATATAATTTGGAAGCCTATCATGGCACCCCCTTGTTGCCAACCCTGTTTTTGGTAAACGGCAAGTCATTAAATATCAATGACGGCAACGATAGAAAACTGTTGGCTGCTGCTAAGAGAATCGATTTTTACGATTTCGGACGTAGCCGGATCGGTCATGCTGTCTTTACCGCGCCTAACGGCATCTGTCAGGATATGAAACACGGCAAAGGCGTTTCCTACAAGCTGGTTACCAACTATATTGATTTTCCGGATTATCCTTCGCCTGAAAATATCTTGATTATTACTGCGCAAGGCAAATATGAGCAAGACGGCTTTATATTGGATTCTACCGAGTCAAGGGTGACCAGTGCCAATAAAGAATTTGCCAGAAAATATGGCGAAGCCCTGAAATCTAAGAATGGCCCTGAGACCAGACAGGTAAATATGGCTAATGCAGCCAGTGCGGAAAAAGGCAGATTGTTGGCTGATTATGTATGTAGGTGATGAAATCAAAGGCCGTCTGAAATTCAGACGGCCTTTTTGAATCATGAATGCATCTCTTGTTCAAACGACAGCAGAATCTGTTTCACTTCATCCGCTTCTTTGACGGCGCGGATGCGGTCGAACAATACCTGCGCCTGTTCAAACTCTTTTTTCATCATGCCCAGCCATTGTTTCAAACGGGCAACCGGATATTTGTTGTTGGCTTCTTTGGCAAGGCACAAGTCGAAGAATTGGACTATCCATGAGGAAACTTCGGCAAAGTCGGTGTCTTTTACTGTTTCGCCGTTTTCATATTGCTTGATTTGCCGCGCCAAGTCGGGGCGGATAACTGCGCCGCGCCCGAGCATCACGCTGTCGCAGCCGCTGACGGTTTTAATGTCGAGATAGTCTTGAAGGCTGAACACATCGCCGTTGGCGGTAACGGGAATACTGACTGCATCGCGGATTTTGCGCACCCATTCCCAATGTGCCGGCGGTTCGTAGCCTTCAACTTTGGTGCGTGCATGGACGGTCAACGCGCATGCGCCGCCGTTTTCAATCGCGGAGGCGCATTCCAATGCCAGATTTTTGTCTTCATAACCGAGCCGCATCTTGGCAGTCAACGGAATGTGTTGCGGCAGGCGTTGGCGCAGGGTGTGGACGATGTGGTAAATCAAGTCCGGCTCTTTGAGCAAGACCGCACCGCCTTTGTGTTTATTGACCGTCGGTGCGGGGCAGCCGAAGTTGAGGTCGATTTTGTCCGCACCGAAACGTACGGCTTCCAAAGCATTGACGGCCATGTTTTCCGCATCGCTGCCCAAAAGCTGGACAGTACAGGGCGTGCCGGCCGGCGTGCGGTTGGCATGGGCGATTTCGGGAACATATTTAAGCCAAGTGGCGCGCGAGTGGACCGTGTGCGTAATGCGGACAAATTCGCTGACGCATTCGTCAAATCCGCCGATACGCGTCAACAGGTCGCGCATCACATCGTCCACCAGCCCCTGCATGGGGGCAAGAATAAGCTGCATGAGTCAGGCCGTCTGAAAAAAGGAGGACATATTGTAGCGGTATATCGGTTAAAATACAGCTTCCTTTTTCAGACGGCCTTTTTATGATGCACACAATTCCGGCAACCGCCGCCATGTTGGTAAAAAATTCAGAACGTTATCTTTCAGAAGTTTTGAATGCGCTGAAAGACTTTGACGAGGTTCTGTTGTTGGACAACGGCTCGACCGACCGTACTTTTGAAATTGCCAAGGGCTTTCCGAATGTCAGCTATTACAAACATGACTTTATCGGGTTTGGCCCGATGAAAAATCTGGCAGCCAGACTGGCGCAAAACGATTGGATTTTCAGCATAGACAGCGATGAAGTAGCGGATGAGGCTTTAATCGAATCCATTCGTGCGGCCGTTTTGGAAAATGAGAAGGAACATATTTTTTCGCTTTCCCGTCTGAACCATTACCACGGCAGACTGATTAAAGGCTGCGGCTGGTATCCGGATATTATTCCGCGCCTTTATCATCGCAGATTTACCCGTTTTTCCGACCGTCAGGTGCATGAGTCTTTGGTGTTGCCGCAGGAAGCCAAGGTTAAACAACTTGATGGCCGTCTGAAACATTATTCTTTTGAAAACGCCGAAGGGCTGATTCAGAAAATGCAGCAGTACAGCTCGCTGTATGCGGAAGAAAACCGCTTTAAGAAAGACAGTTCGCCATTTAAGGCTTTGCTGCATGGCGGCGTATCGTTTGTGAAAAATTACCTGCTCAAGCGCGGTTTTGCCTATGGGGCGGACGGGCTGACGATTTCGGTATCCAACGCGCAAGGTTCGTATTACAAATATGTCAAACTCTACGAGCGCAACCGCACGATAACCGTCTCCCTCATCATCACCACCTACAACCGCCCCGATGCTTTGGAGCTGGTGTTGAAATCGGCTTTATCGCAAACCCGTCTGCCGGATGAGATTATTGTCGCGGATGACGGCTCAAGGCAGGAAACCGCCGAAGTGGTTGATTTTATCCGCCGCAGGACAAGCATTCCTGTTAAGCATTCATGGCAGCCGGATAGGGGCTTTCGTGCCGCCGAATCGCGCAACCGTGCGTTGGCGCAGGCGCAAAGCGATTATATTGTGTTGATTGACGGCGATATGGTTTTGGATCCGTCTTTTATCGCCGATCATTTGAAGATTGCCCGCAAAGGCCGTCTGATACAGGGTTCCCGCGTGATTTTGACTGAGGATAAAACGCAGGATATTTTAGACGAGGGAGATTTGCCTGCTTTGTCCATGTTCAGTTCGGGAATAGAAAAGCGGCTTTCCGCCCTGCGCTGCCGTTGTTTGGCCAAATTGGCAGGCCGAAAAGGCAACCGTAAACATAAAGGCATCAAAACTTGCAATATGGGCTTTTTCCGCAGCGATGCGCTTGCCGTCAATGGGTTTGACAATAGCTTTGTCGGTTGGGGCAGGGAAGACAGCGAATTTGTCGCCCGTTGCTATCATAACGGGATGAAACGCCATAATTTGAAATTTGCCGGCATTGCGTACCACCTTTGGCACAATGAGGCAGAACGCGACTCCTTGCCGCAAAATGATGCCTTGTTGGAGGCAACTTTGTCGGAACGCAAAATCCGCTGTGTTCATGGCGTATCGGATTTTATAAAAGATGAAGAAGTAGCCGGAAAATAGCCTTATCATCTTTTTAAATCATAGAGGCCGTCTGAAAATCTTCAGACGGCCTTTTTTGTATTTTTAAAAACTTGGCAGTTAAATGAGAATATTATTTATTTGATGTAAATCAGTATGTATAGTTCGGTAAAGTATGGTTAGGAAAGAGGGTTTGCTCTATAATTCGAGCGTTTGTAATTTTATTTCGGTTAAGGCCGGATTTTGGGAGTTGTGATGTCAACTATGTTTTTTATCCAGTTTGCCATTGTGCTGCTGTGTATCCTGATTGGTGCGCAGGTTGGCGGTATTGGTTTGGGCGTGCTCGGCGGTATTGGCTTGGCCGTATTGTCTTTTGGTTTCCATCTTCAACCGACCAGCCCGCCGATTGATGTGATGCTGATGATTATGGCAGTAGTGTCTGCGGCAGCGGCCATGCAGGCCAGCGGCGGTTTGGACTATATGATTAAGATTGCCACGCGTGTGTTGCACCGCAATCCGAAATACATCACCTTTATCGCGCCGGCGGTAACTTACACCTTCACCGTCTTGGCAGGTACAGGCCATGTGGCTTACTCGGTCTTGCCCGTGATTGCCGAAGTCAGCCGTCGCAATGGCATCCGTCCTTCCCGTCCGCTGACGATGGCGGTTATCGCTTCCCAATTTGCGATTGTCGCCAGCCCGATTGCTGCAGCCGTTGTTGCCTGCGTCACCATGCTTGAGCCGCAACACATTACAATGGCGGATGTGTTGAAAGTTACCGTTCCCTCCACGATTTTGGGTATCGGTTTGGCTTGCGTGTTCGTAAACAAACTGGGCAAAGAGTTGAAAGACGATCCGCATTATCAGGCTTTGCTGAAAGACCCGAACTATGTGAAAGAATACATCGATGTGGAGGAGCAAAAAACCGACGTCACTATTTCTCCGAAAGCCAAATTGTCGGTCGGTATTTTCTTGACTGCGGCATTGCTGGTGGTAGTAATGGGGGCGTTGCCTGAGCTGCGTCCGGCTTTTGAACACGATGGCGCGGTCAAGCCTATGGGCATGGCGCATACGATTGAAATCGTGATGTTGTCTGCTTCTGCGCTGATTATTTTGGCGTGTAAACCCAATGGCGATGCGATTACCCGAGGTTCGGTATTCCATGCCGGGATGCGTGCCGTAATTGCGGTATTTGGCGTGGCTTGGTTGGGCGATACCTTGATGAGTGGCCACTTAACAGAAGTGGAATCGACCGTCAGCCATTTGGTTGAATCTGCACCATGGACTTTTGCCTTTGCCCTGTTTGTCTTGTCGGTATTGGTTAATAGTCAAGGCGCGACAGTGGCGACGCTGTTCCCAATCGCCATCAAACTGGGGATTCCAGCGCCCATCATTATCGGCACATTCGTTGCGGTAAACGGCTATTTCTTTATACCAAACTACGGTCCGATTATTGCCGCTATTGACTTCGATACAACCGGCTCGACCAAAATCGGCAAATTCATCTTCAACCACAGCTTCATGATTCCGGGCTTGTTGAGCATGGCATTCAGCTTGGCCATCGGCTTATTGTTGGTTCAGGTGTATTATTGATGGACTGAAAAATGAAGGCCGTCTGAAATTAAATTTCAGACGGCCTTTTTGATATTGTTATTTGAGAGCTTAATTGCAGTATTTGTTGACGTCGTTTTGGTATTGCTTAATCAGGCTGTCGCGATTGGCCAAGCGTGCGCTTTCGGCAACTTGGCGGTTGATTTTGGCGATTTTGCAGTTTTCCAGTTTGTTTTGGCGGTTTTGCTCTTCGATTTTTTTATTGCGCTCTTCGATTTGTTT
Source organism: Neisseria sp. HMSC068C04 (assembly GCF_001810105.1). Taxonomy (NCBI): domain Bacteria; kingdom Pseudomonadati; phylum Pseudomonadota; class Betaproteobacteria; order Neisseriales; family Neisseriaceae; genus Neisseria; species Neisseria sp. HMSC068C04. Next base: position 68,213 of record NZ_KV799919.1, on the reverse strand, counting down.
GTTTTGTTCCGCAACCTGTTCGTTGGGCTGCTCGGCAACCGGCTCAGATGCCGCAACAGCAGGCGCAACGGCAGGTTTGACGTTGTGCGTGCGGATGTTGACCACGCCGGAACGTTTCGGTTGCAGACGGTTTGGCGTATCGGAATAGCTGTTGCCCGACGTGCCTTTCCAAGTGTAAACCTCGGCCGCGCCGGTCAGAGCGGTGGAAGAGAGAAGGGCTGCTGTCAGACAGGTTTTGAGTACGGAAGATTTCATGGGTTTCCCTTATGTAAATGATGTTCTCATCCAACCTATTTTACTTGAAACTGCAATGCGTTGGCATATTTTTGTACTGCAGATCAAATCATGTAAAAAAATAACGTTAAAACATGTATTGCCAATGTTAGCATCAAGCCGGTGTGATATAATGCCGTGCATCTTGCACAAACTGAAAGACCGAGCATCATGCGTATTGTAGAAAAAGCCTATACTTTCGACGACGTTTTGTTGGTTCCAGCGCACTCAAACGTGCTGCCTCGAGATGTCAAACTTCAAACCAAACTCACCCGCGATATCACGCTCAACCTCCCTCTACTTTCTGCTGCAATGGATACCGTTACCGAAGCGCGTCTGGCCATCTCAATGGCTCAAGAAGGCGGCATCGGCATTATCCATAAAAACATGACGCCGGAGTTGCAAGCGCGTGCCGTTTCCAAAGTGAAGCGCCATGAGAGCGGCGTGGTGAAAGATCCCGTTACTGTTGCGCCGACCGCATTGATCCGCGAAGTCTTGGAAATGCGCGCACAACGCAAACGCAAAATGTCCGGTCTGCCTGTTGTTGAAAACGGAAAAGTGGTCGGTATCGTGACCAACCGCGACCTGCGTTTTGAAAACCGTGTCGATCTGCCGGTTTCTGCTATCATGACCCCCCGCGACCGTTTGGTTACCGTTCCTGAAGGTACCAGCATCGACGAAGCCCGTGAAATCATGCATGCGCACAAAGTTGAGCGCGTTTTGGTATTGAACGACCAAGACGAACTCAAAGGTCTGATTACAGTTAAAGATATTCTGAAAACAACCGAATTCCCTAATGCCAACAAAGATGCCGAAGGCCGCCTGCGCGTCGGTGCCGCGGTAGGTACCGGCGGCGATACCGAAGAGCGCGTCAAAGCATTGGTAGAAGCAGGCGTGGACGTGATTGTGGTCGATACTGCCCACGGCCATAGCCAAGGCGTTATCGATCGTGTGCGCTGGGTCAAAGAAACTTATCCGCACATTCAAGTCATCGGCGGCAACATCGCGACTGCCAAAGCCGCTTTGGATTTGGTGGCTGCCGGTGCGGATGCCGTTAAAGTCGGTATCGGCCCGGGCTCGATTTGTACGACCCGTATCGTGGCCGGCGTGGGCGTGCCTCAACTGACTGCGATTCACAATGTTTCCGAAGCCCTAAAAGGTACAGGCGTTCCCCTGATTGCCGACGGCGGTATCCGCTTCTCCGGCGATATTGCCAAAGCTCTGGCAGCAGGTGCATACAGCGTCATGCTCGGCGGTATGTTTGCCGGTACGGAAGAAGCACCGGGCGAAATCGAACTTTACCAAGGCCGCTCTTACAAGTCTTACCGCGGCATGGGTTCGTTGGGTGCGATGAGCCAAGGCTCTGCCGACCGCTACTTCCAAGACAAAACCGACAGCACAGACAAATATGTTCCTGAAGGCATCGAAGGCCGCGTTCCTTACAAAGGCCCGATTGTGAACATCATCCACCAGCTGACCGGCGGTCTGCGCTCCAGCATGGGTTATTTGGGTTGCGCCAATATTGCTGAAATGCACGAGAAAGCAGAATTTGTGGAAATCACTTCTGCCGGTATGAGCGAATCTCACGTTCACGACGTACAAATCACCAAAGAAGCGCCTAACTACCATCGTTAAACCACTATAAAAAGGTCGTCTGAAAATATTTCAGACGGCCTTTCTGTTTTTATAAGGTTTTAAAAATGAAGAGAATATTGCTTACCGCTGTTTGGTCTGGTGTTTCAGGTTGGGTATTTTCAGAACTTGCCGGATAAATTGGGAAGACAAACGCTTCACGCGCTGAAATGATATGTATCAACCAGTACGTTTTGAACTGAGCGATTAAACCGAGTTTCAGACGGCCTTTTAAAAATCGTATTACAATAAGCCAAAATTAAAAACACATTCCATTATGTCCAAAAAAATCCTGATTATTACCCCAAGCTGGATTGGGGACTGCGTCATGACCCAACCGCTTTATCGCCGTTTGCATGAGCTGTATCCCGGCTGCACCATTGATGCTTTTGCACCCAAATGGTCGATGGCCGTATTTGAGCGTATGCCTGAAATCAACCGTGTGATGGAAAATCCGTTTGGACATGGTGCGTTGGAATTGAAAAAACGCTGGCGTATCGGGCGTGAATTGGGAAAAGAAGGCTATGATCAAGTGATTGTTTTGCCCGGTTCGCTCAAATCCGCCATCATTGCCTTGGCTACGGGCATTAAACAGCGTACGGGCTACGTTGGCGAGTCGCGCTATTTTTTGCTGAACGATATCCGCAAGTTGGACAAGGCCGCGTTGCCGTTGATGGTCGACCGCTATACTGCGCTGGCGCATCCGACCCAAGCGGATTTTAACGGGCATTCTGATAATCCGTGTTTCACGATTGATCCCGAAAGCCGTCAAGCCGCTTTGGCAAAACATGGTTTGGCGACGGATAAACCGATTTTGGCATTTTGTCCCGGTGCGGAATATGGTCCGGCCAAGCGTTGGCCTGCGCGTCATTTTGCCGAACTCGGCCGCCGATATTTGGCTGAAGGTTGGCAGGTTTGGCTGTTTGGTTCGCAAAAAGATTTTGATATTGCAGATGAAATCAACCGGCTTTCAGACGGCCTGTGTACCAATCTTTGCGGTAAAACCAATCTTCCGGAGGCGATTGATCTGTTGTCTTGCGCCGATACGGTCGTGTGCAACGACAGCGGTCTGATGCACCTTGCGGCCGCGCTTGATCGGAAATTGGTTGCGGTTTACGGCTCATCCAGCCCTGACCATACGCCGCCTCTAAGCCAAAAGGCAAAAATCGTCAGCTTGAATTTGGATTGCTCGCCTTGTTTCAAACGCGAATGCCCGTTGGGGCATACGGATTGTTTGAACAAACTGACGCCGGATATTGTGCAAAAAGCGGCGGAAGAGCTGGCTCGTTCGGCGTAATCCAATAAAGATTAGATGAAAAACAGCAAAGGGCGGATTTGAATCTACCCTTTTGATTTTTCGTTTCTTTTATTTTTTAACAAAAGGCCGTCTGAAAATCATATTTCAGACGGCCTTTTTTTGGTTTTAAATCAATACATCTGATTATTTTTGATGCAGATTGTAAACGTATTCGACTTCTTCGCGGCTGCCCATGAATACGGCAACACGTTGGTGCAGGCCGGTAGGTTGGATGTCGAGCATGGCTTCGATGGCGTTGTTTGATGCGCCGCCGGCTTGTTCCATAAGCAGGCTCATCGGGTTGGCTTCGTACATCAGGCGCAGTTTGCCCGGTTTGGATGGGTCGCGTTTGTCTTGCGGATACATGAATACGCCGCCGCGCATCAGGATGCGGTGGATTTCGGCAACCATGCTGGCTACCCAGCGCATATTGTAGTTTTTGCCGCGTACGCCGGTTTCGCCTGCCAGCAATTCGTCAATGTATTGTTGAACAGGGGCGAACCAATGTCTTTGGTTGGACATATTGATGGCGAATTCTTTAGTAGATTCGGGAACGCGCGGATTTTCTTTGGTCAGTAGGAATTGGTTGGCATCGTCCAGAGTGAAGACGAACACGCCGTGACCGACAGTCAGGACCAGTTGGGTTTGCGGACCGTATAAAACATAACCTGCGGCCACTTGGTCGCGGCCTTTTTGCAGGAAAGACTCGGTAGTCAATGCGCCTTCAGGTTTCGCCAAAATGGAGAAAATGGTGCCGACGGAGATGTTGACGTCGATATTGGAAGAGCCGTCCAGCGGGTCAAACAATACCAAATAGCCGCCGTTTTCGTGTGTGGCGACATAGGTGTCTTCTTCTTCGCTGGCAAGGCCTGCGATGTTGGCATTGGCTTTTAAAACATCAATCATGATATTGTTGGCGATGACGTCAAGTTTCTTTTGGTCTTCGCCTTGGATGTTGCCGGTACCTGCCATGCCCAAAACGCCGGAAAGCGCGCCAAGGCGGACTTTGGCGTTGATATCCAAACAGGCGGCGACTACGGATTCCAATACGCTGGCCAGCTCTTGCGGCAGTTTGTGTTCGGGCAGGTGTTGGGCTAAGAATTGGTTCAGTGTCTTCATGGTTTCACTCTTTTCCTAAGTTTGAATCGAATATTTTTCAATTTCAGGCCGTCTAAAAACGGCGTGTTCATTTGGTTTTGCTGTCGGCCATGCCTAAAACTTCTTTAGTGCAGGCGATGCTGGTGTCTTTGATGCGTTTTTTCAGCTCGTCACTCATGGAGTCGCTGCCGCCCAAAAGCGATGTCGCTTCTTCAGGATTGATTTGATCGACTGTTTTTTCGCCGATGCAGTGGCAGATTTTTTCAGTAGTCACGGAATCAAACGGGCTTTTTCCGGAAGCTTTTTCTACGCAGGCTTCGGTTGCCGAGCGGACAAATTCGGTGCGGAAACTTTGGGTAAATTCTTCTTTAAATTCGTTTTTTACAGATTCGCTGCACGCGCAAAGCAGGAGCGTGCAGGCTAGGGGTGTGCGTATATTCATGAGGGACGGTCGTTAATTGTTATGTTGTGAATTGTAGTGGAAAAAGGCTTAAGTATAAAGGGTTAAGGCCGTCTGAACAGGTATGGCGGCAAAATCAAAGCGTTTGGGTATACGTTCAGACGGCAGTGTTTATTTCGTTTTGCTTTCCAATACATAATGCGCGCCGACATCTTGCGCCAAAATTTTGGCAAGTTCGGGCAGATTGTTTTGCAACTGTTCGGCAAGCATATAGGGCGGGTTGATGATGAACATACCGCTGCCGTGCATACCGAAGCCGTCGCTGCGCGGCGTATGGACATGAAGCTCGGCGTGCAGATAATTGTCGGGAGCGATTTTTTTGAGTTCGTCCGGTAGTTTGCGGCTTTCTTCACGGCTCAGGCAGGGATACCAAACCATGTAGCAGCCGGTTTCAAAGCGTTTCAAGGCATCTTTCAAAGCTTGGACGACACGGCGGTAGTCTTGTTTTTCTTCGTAGGGCGGATCAATCAAGACCGCGGCGCGGCGGGGCGGAGGAGGCAAGAGTGAAATCAGGCCCTGATACCCGTCCGCTTGGCTGACCTGTGCTTTACGCGTAGGACGGATTTCGCGCATATTGTTTTGCAAATGGACAAAATCGGCAGGGTGCAGCTCAAAGAGGCGCATTTTGTCGCTGTCGCGCGTGAGCGCCTGTGCCAGCCAAGGTGAGCCGCAGTAAAGGTTGTCTTGCGGCAGTATTTGTTTCAGACGGCCTACAAATTCGGCCAATTCGACAGGCAGCTTGTCAGCTTGTTCCAAGAGCGCAATGCCTTGTTTGTATTCGCCGACTTTTTGCGCTTCATCGCCGCTCAAATCATACAAACCGGCACCGCTGTGCGTATCGATATACCAATAAGGTTTGTCTTTGCGGTTGAAATATTCGAGGACGAGGAAGAGGGTAAAGTGCTTGAGCATATCGGCATGATTGCCGGCATGGAAGGCGTGGCGGTAGCTGAGCATGATCGGGCTGCGGAAATAAAAATCCGATTATACCCCAAACCATCGCCATCACTGCTTTCAGACGGCCTTTGTGCCTGGAAAATGCTACAATATCCGCCTTATCGTACCATCGGAAAGAAGACATCATGTTTACAGGCATCGTACAAGGCATGGGCAAAATTACAGACATCGCCCAACCTTCGCCCGACTTTCGTACCCACACTGTCGAGCTGCCCCCCGAAATCGCCGACAATCTGCAAATCGGCGCCTCTGTCGCCAACAATGGCTGCTGCCTGACCATCACCCGAATCGACGGCAACAAAGTCAGCTTTGATTTGATGGACGAAACCTTACGCAAAACCAATCTCGGCAGCTTGAAAGTCGGCGACAGTGTCAATTTGGAACGCGCGGCGCGGTTTGGCGACGAAATCGGCGGCCATGTGATGAGCGGCCATGTGATGGCGGTTACCCGAATTTCCCGTATCGAATCCAGCGAGTTCAACCGTACCGTTTGGTTTGAGCTGCCGGAAAACCTCAAGCCCTACATCCTGACCAAAGGCTTTGTCGGTTTGGATGGTTGCAGCCTGACCATAGGCGAAGTCAGCGATAGCGAATTTTGCGTACACCTGATTCCGGAGACTTTGGAGCGTACCCTGTTTGGCAGCCGCAAAGAAGGCGACCTCATCAATATTGAAATCGATCCGCAAACCCAAGCCGTTGTCGATACCGTGATGCGAGTATTGGCACAAAAGGCCGTCTGAAAAAAAAGAAAGCCGAAATGAAATTATCCAATTTTTTGAAAAAAGCTAATTCCGTTTTAAACCGTCTGGATTTAATCCTGCCTGATGAAGCCGGTAAAACCGACTGGCGCGCTTTGGCCTACCGTTGGCACAGCGTGGGCAAAAAAGGTATTTTGGAAAGCCTGCCGCGTCCGCATACGTTTCCTTTGAGCAGATTGGCGGCTGTCGGTTCGCAAACCGACAGGCTGAAACGCAATACAGAGCAATTTTTGGCAGGCCGTCCGGCAAATAATGTCTTGATGACCGGCGCGCGCGGTACGGGGAAATCCTCCTTGGTTAAAGCGTTGTTGCACGAATACGCCGAGCGTGGCCTGCGACTGATTGAAGTGGACAAAAGCGATTTGATCAGTCTGCCGGCTTTGTTGACGTTGTTGTCCGAGCGCCCTGAGAAATTTATCGTTTTCTGCGATGATTTGTCGTTTGAAACCGGCGATGAAACCTATAAAGCCTTGAAAACGGCTTTAGACGGCGGACTGTCGCAACGTTGCACCAATGTTTTGGTTTATGCCACTTCCAACCGCCGTCATTTAATTCCTGAATACATGGATGAAAACGGCGGTACTACGGGCATTCGCGGTGAAATCCATCAGAAAGAGGCCGTCGAGGAAAAAATCTCCCTTTCCGACCGCTTCGGCTTATGGCTGAGTTTTTATCCTTTCGATCAAAACGATTATCTGACCGCTGTTGCCAACTGGTTGGACGATTTCAATGTGCCTTTTGACGATACGGCGCGACAAGCCGCGTTGCAATGGGCGCAAATGCGCGGCAGCCGTTCAGGCCGCTCGGCATGGCAGTTTGCCTGTGACTGGGCAGGACGGTTGCCGGAAGAAAGAGTGCTGGATTAAGGCAGAAAAAGCAAAGGCCGTCTGAATATGGTTTCAGACGGCCTTTTTGTATTTTTATTGATTCATCAGCGCAAGCATGAAGACAACCATTGCTGGCGTTGGCGCGGATTGAGCAGATGATAGAAGCGGTATTGGATTTCCATTTCATCCACCGCATAGTCCATGCTGGAGAGGTAGCGGTTTTCAACATAATCGCGGGCGGCGTTTGAGTCGAATGAGTCGCCGGAGAGGATTTTGATGATGGTTTGGCGGCGGTTGCGGTCGGAGCGTACGGTTTTACGGTAGGCTTTATCGTTGATTTGTTTGAAGTCGGTACGCAGGCGGCGCAGGGCGGCGTGTTGGTCGGCGGATAAATTGAGCTGTCGAATGTCGCAATTCGGGTGGAAGTCGTCCAAAGTGGCCAGAAACGGACCGGCATGTGCAGGCAGACTGGAACAGAGTAGGGCGAGTGCTAAGAAAATAAAAGTCGGATAGCGGGAAAGTGCAACAGACACGGTGTTTTCCTAATGTTTCATCAGGTTTGGAAATATAACCGATAAGCGTGTGAAAGGCAGTATCAATGCAGTTAACTTTTGTTAATGATGTTAGATTTTTTTGCAGATGTATGTAATCTAATAATTTATTTTCAAAGCCTTACTATGTGATTATAAGTTTCATTAATGTATATGAAATGTAAATTCATAAAAATGACGGCAGAGATGTTGTCGGCAGCATACAACATAGGGTTAAAAATGCGATAATGACAAAGGAACACACTTTAGGAGAATAAACATGACCGACTACCGTATTGCACCCAGTATTTTGTCTGCCGATTTTGCCCGTTTGGGCGAAGAGGTTGCTGAAGTTATCCGCGCTGGTGCGGATTTGATTCATTTTGACGTGATGGACAATCATTATGTGCCGAATCTGACTTTCGGCCCTATGGTTTGCGCGGCTTTGAAACCGTATGCAACCGTGCCGGTCGATGTACATTTGATGGTTGAGCCGGTGGACGATTTGATTCATGCGTTTGCCAAAGCTGGTGCCAATATCATTACTTTCCATCCCGAAGCCAGCCGCCATGTCGATCGCAGCTTGGGTTTGATTAAAGAATACGGCTGTCAGGCAGGTTTGGTATTGAATCCTGCTACGCCGGTCAATATTCTGGAAAACGTTTTGGACAAACTGGATATGGTGTTGCTGATGTCGGTCAACCCGGGCTTTGGCGGACAAAGCTTTATCCCGAATACGCTGGTGAAAATCCGCAAAGTGCGCGAGATGTTGGACGAGTATGAACGGCAAAGCGGCCGCCATATCGCATTGGAAGTCGATGGCGGCGTGAAGACAGACAATATTGCTGAAATTGCGGCGGCAGGTGCGGATACGTTTGTGGCCGGTTCGGCGATTTTTGGCAAACCGGATTACAAAGCCGTTATCGATGAAATGCGTCAACAGTTGGCGCAAGTTGGATAATTAAGCCGGGATATTCTTGGTTTTAAAACTTTAAATAATCAATGTTTAATATTAAAGGCCGTCTGAAATGATTTTCAGACGGCCTTTTGTTTTAGCCTAAACCCTTACAGCGGCCATTTCAATGCTGGATTGCTTTCAATGACTGCTTTGAATTGGTTTTGAATACGCTCAATCGCTTCTTGCGTATCCGCTTCAAAACGCAATACCAAAATCGGCGTGGTATTGGACGCACGCATCAGTCCGAAGCCGTCAGGGAATTCAACGCGCAAGCCGTCGATGGTGATGATTTCGGTCGCACCTTCAAACTTGGCATTGGCAGCCAGCTCTTCAATCACTTTGTGGCCGTTGCTGCCTTCCGGCAGGTCGATGTTGAGTTCCGGAGTGGAAATGCTTTGCGGCAGCTTGTTCAACACTTCGGACGGATTGTCGAAGGCAGACAGGATTTCCAAGAGGCGTGCGCCGGCATACATACCGTCGTCGAAGCCGTACCAGCGTTCTTTAAAGAAAACGTGACCGCTCATTTCGCCGGCAACCAGTGCGCCGTTTTTTTTCATGGTGGATTTGATGAAGCTGTGGCCAGTTTTTTCCATCACAGGTTCACCGCCGTGTTCTTTAATCCAAGGCGCGAGCAGACGGGTGGATTTGACGTCGAAAATCACTTTGGCTTTAGGATTGCGGCTCAACACGTCTTGCGCGAAAAGCATCAGTTGGCGGTCTGGATAGATGATGTTACCGTCTTTGGTGACTACGCCCAAGCGGTCGGCATCGCCGTCAAATGCCAAGCCGATTTCGGCATCGCTGTTTTTAAGCTCGACGATGAGGTCTTGCAGGTTTTTCGGTTTGGAAGGATCAGGGTGGTGATTAGGGAAATTGCCGTCCACTTCGCAGAAAAGTTCGGTAACTTCATTGCCCAAACCTTTGTAGAGTTTGCCTGCAAATGCGCCGCCGACACCGTTGCCCGCGTCGATGGCGATTTTCATCGGGCGTTTGAGCTTGATGTGGCCGACGATGTTGTTGTGGTATTCGCCGGAGATGTCTTTTTCGGTTACGCTGCCTTGTTTGTCGGCAGCAACAAAACCATCTTTTTCAACAATAGCTAAAAGTTCTTGAATGGCTTCGCCTGCGAGCGTGTCGCCGCCGAGCATCATTTTGAAACCGTTGTAATCGGGCGGATTGTGGCTGCCGGTAATCATTACGCCGCTGCCGCCACATTCATTGATGGCTGCGAAGTAGAGCATAGGGGTGGCAACCATGCCGACGTTGAGGACGTTGATGCCGCTGTCTGTAAAACCGCGTTGAATCTGCGCCATCAGGCCGGGGCCGCTCAAACGGCCGTCTCGACCGAGTGCGATGCGGGTAATGCCTTTTTCGGAGGCTTTGGTAGCAATAGCTTTACCGATTAAGTAGGCAGCTTCGTCGGTCAGGGTTTTACCGACGATGCCTCGGATGTCGTAGGCTTTGAAAATGTCGCGGGCGATATTTGCCATGTGGATTTCCTTTGAATTTAAGGGAAAATAATAGGCGTTATTCTAACACGGCTAAAAGGCCGTCTGAAGAATTCAGACGGCCTTTTATCATTACATCAAAGAACAGTGTTGTTTGGACGAATCAATTGTTGAAAGTGTTGCATTGGTTGATATCGCCGCTTTCCAAGCCGCGCTTGAGCCAAGTCATGCGTTCTTCGGACGAGCCGTGGGTAAAGCTGTCGGGAACGACATAGCCCTGTGCCTGTTTCTGCAAGCGGTCATCGCCGACAGATTCGGCGGCAAGCATCGCTTTTTGAATGTCTTCTGTTTTGAAGATATTTTTGTTGACGGCGTAGTGTCCCCAAATGCCGGCGAAACAGTCGGCCTGCAATTCGAGTTTGACGGAAAGGGCATTGGCCTCTTTTTTGCCGACTTGCTGTTGCATTTTGTGGACTTTAGGCAGAATGCCGAGCAGGTTTTGAACGTGATGGCCGACTTCATGGGCAATAACGTAGGCAAACGCGGCATCGCTGGCGGATTCGAGCTTGGTGCGCATGTCTTCGTAGAAACTCAAATCCAAATAAACTCTTTGGTCGCCCGGACAGTAAAACGGGCCCATGGCAGATTGGCCCGTACCGCAGGCGGTGGACGTACTGCCTTCATACAACACCATGGTTGTCGGTGTGTAGTGTTGGCCGTGTTGCTGGAAATATTTACTCCATGCTTTTTCCGTCTCGGCAAGGACGACGCGGGACAGCTCGTTCAACTCGGCTTCTTGTTGGCTGTCGAGTCGGGAAGCTTGTTGGGTAGGAATGCCCATCGAAGATGAGCCGCCAACCAAACCGCTCAAATCCACGCCGTAATATGCGCCGACCAAAACCACGATAATGCCGAGTATGCCCGGCGTTTTGCCGCCACCGCCGCCACGGCTTCCGCGGCGATCTTCGACGTTTTGGCTTTGTTCACGGCCTTTCCAATCCATAATGTGTATCCTGTGTAGTTTTCATGCGGCGGATTATACTATGGAATGTCAAATGTGTTTGATCGAATTGTGAATATTGCTTGAGGCCGCCTGAAAATGCAGCATCGGGAAAGTGAAAACGGCAGTATCTTTCAGACGGCCTTGGTGTTTGTTAGAATGAACAAACCTACTATTGGGAGATATAAGATGAAAGTCAGCAGTAAAGCTATTGTCAACGGCGAATTTGAAGACAAATACGGCAAGCGCGGCAGCCAGTTCAGCCCGAGCGGTATGCCTTCTTATTCGATTCCTTTTGAGATTGAAGATGCGCCTGAAGGAACAAAATCGTTTGCCGTGGTGTTGGAAGACAAAGATGCTATTTCAGCATCGGGTTTTGTATGGACGCATTGGTTGATTTCGGATTTGAAACGCACTTCCGTGGCAGAAAATGAGAGTATTTCTGCAACAGATTTCACACAGGGCGCGAATACTTGGGCGAGCGCGTTGGGTAAATTTGAAATCGAAGAGGCCTCGTTTTACGGCGGCATGGCGCCACCGAACAACCGCCATCGTTATGAATTGATTGTGTACGCGCTGGACACTGTTTTGGATTTGCCGCGCGGTTTCCGCTTTAATGAGCTACATTTTGCCATGCAGGGCCATGTGTTGGATTCGGCATGCGTGGTCGGTACTTATGATGTGTGACGGTATGTGTCATTATTGAAAAACAGCCTGTCCGGTTTTAATTCGGACAGGCTGTTTTTATGGGAAATCAAATCAATTAAACCACTTCGGCTTTAGTGATGATGACAGGTTCGCTCGGTACGTCGTCGTGGTAGCCGTGACGTTTGGTAGAAACGCCTTCGATGGCATCGACAACGTCAAAACCGTCAACGACTTTACCGAATACGGCATAGCCCCAGTCTTGGACTACGGTTTTGCCGTACAGCTCTTTAGAACGGAAGTTCAGGAAGGCGTTGTCGGCAGTGTTGATGAAGAATTGCGCGCTGGCAGAATGAGGATCGGAAGTACGCGCCATGGCGATGGTGTATTTTTCGTTAGGCAAACCGTTGGACGCTTCGTTTTGAATCGGATCGCGGGTTTCTTTTTCGTTCATGTTTTCATCCATGCCGCCGCCTTGAATCATGAAGCCTTTGATGACGCGGTGGAAGATTACGCCGTCGTAGAAGCCGTCTTTAACGTATTGCTCGAAGTTTTTAGCAGTAACGGGGGCTTTGTCGAAATCCAGTTCGATTTTGATGTCGCCTTTGTTGGTGTGCAGGATAATCATGGGTTTCCTTTCGTTAGAATCCGGTTTTGAATCATTCGTTAAATTGTGTCTGAACGACAAACTTCAAGGCCGTCTGAAAAATATTCTTTCAGACGGCCTGAGACCTTTGCAATAACATAGGTTACTAAAATTTTATGCTCAATCTCATTTTCAAAATGCAAAACCTTTCTGATTTTTCCTACTTTTTGCTCAATATTAGGAGGGTTTTAGTCAATTGAAAATTTTTTGGCGCATTTTTATGCGTCAAATTTCGTTAACAGACTATTTTTGCAAAGGTCTCGGCCTTGTTGTTTAGGTCGATGGTTTACATCAGTACAGCATAAGCCCACAGAGCAACCAGTACTACGCAGAGGATGTTCAGCAATAAGCCGACATTCATCATTTCGCGTTGCTTAATCAAGCCTGTACCGAACACAATCGCGTTAGGCGGTGTGGCAACCGGCAACATGAAGGCACAAGATGCGCCGACACCGATGACGAATACCAAGACTTGTTCGGGCAGACCCATTTGCGCGGCGATGCTGGCGAAAATAGGCACAAGCAGGGCGGCGGAAGCCGTGTTACTGGTGAACTCGGTCAGGAAGATGATGAAGGTGGCAACCACGAAAATCACCAGCAATGCAGGAGAATGGGAGAACGTGGAAGCAACTTGCTGACCCAATGCTTCAGATGCGCCGGAGGATTGCAGCAACGCGCTCAAGCTGATACCGCCACCGAAGAGCATCAATACACCCCAGTCGGTATTGCGGGCAACTTCTTTCCATTGTGCCACGCCGAATACGACGACGGCAACGGCGGCAATCAGGGCGATAACGGTATCAGGGTTGGAAATACCGAATGCAGCTTTGATTTTGGAGCTGAATACCCAAGCAACGGCAGCTGCCAAGAAAATCAACAGCGCGATAACGCGGTGCAAAGTCCAAGGGATAGATTCGGCTTTAACTTCCACGCGCTCGTTCAAATTAGGTTTGAGGATGACGTACATGGAGAACAGCATCAGCGGCAGAATCAAAAGCATCATCGGCAAGCCGAGCTTCATCCAGCCGACGAAGTCCAAGTTCAGCGCTTTGGCGGCAATCATGTTCGGCGGAGAACCGACCACGGTACCCAAGCCGCCGATACTGGCGCAGTAGGCGATACCGAGCAGGACGAAAACGTAGGTTTTGCGTTCTTTTTCTTGATCGAGGTGGCTCATCATACCCATTGCCAAAGGCAGCATCATCGCGGCAGTCGCAGTGTTACTGATCCACATAGACAGGAAGGCGGTAACGGCAAACAGCATCAACACGGCAACTTTCATATTGCCGCGAGACAGGCGCAACAGGCTGACGGCGATTTTACGGTCGAGACGCTGCATGTGCAGGGCGGTTGCAAGCGCAAAGCCGCCGAAGAAGATATAAATCGTCGGGTCGGAGAAACCGGCCATTGCTTTTTTGATGTCCATATCCGGGAAGCCGAGTACAACGGCAAGGATAGGGATCATCAGCGCGGTAACGGTAATGTGTACGGCTTCGGTAAACCAAAGTGCCGCAACGAAAAGCAACAGCGCGATACCTTTGTTGGCATCGGTACTGTAGGGAAGAATGTAATAAATGCCGAAGCAGACAACAGCAGAGATAATGGTCGTCAGCAGTCCTTTAAAGTCGGTAATCGGCTTCTGCGCACTGAGAAGCTCGACGTTCTCAGGATGCTGAGTCTTATCCTTGGCGTTTAAGTCCATGATGTATTCCTCTGAAACATGATCGGTTTTTCTTTTCAGCCGTACGTTCAGACGGCCTAATAGACGACAGTATATTTGTAATTTAATGTAGTGTAAACAAATTGTAAATTATTTTTTAAAAATGAAATGAAAGCCGGATAAGCAGCAAGAAAACTGCTTATCCGGCGGAATAAAGACCCATCGTGAGTTAATAAGAATCAGGACGAATCGGTAAAACTGCCAAAATTACGGCCGAGTCAGTCATACCATCCTGATTTATATGGATTTAAACGTTTTGCGCCAGATTGTCTTGTTCCTTAAACAACAAACCGCAAACGGCCAGACCTGCCGCTGCCAGCAAGGCTCCGGCAATGCCGATATTGGAAAGGCCGAACCAAACGGTTACATAATGCCCCAAAAGCGCACCGCCGCCGATGCCGACATTGTACAAACCTGAATAAATCGAGTTGGCCACATCTGTTGCATCCGAGGCAAATGCCAAGACTTTCGACACCATGCCCAAGCTGACGATGACGATGGCCACGCCCCAAATAAACACCAGCGCGTACACCGCATAAGGGAAAGAGGCAAACGGCAGAAGCAGCAGGGCGGAGAGCAGGATGACCACCACCGCGCCAAGCATAAACAGGCGTTGCGATTTGGCAAACCATTTGCCAAACAGATAAGAAGCGGCGAAGCCTGCCAAACCGTACAGGCTCAAAACGATGGTAACTTGTTCAGCCTTAAATCCGCCAACTTGTAACACAAAAGGCTCGATATAGCTGTATGCCGTGAAATGTGCCGTAATAATCAACACCGTCATGGCATAAAGCAGCATCAGGTTGCGGCGTTTAAACAAACTCGGCAGGCTGCTTAAAGAGCCGGTATTTTGGCTGGGTAAAGCAGGCAGATTTTTAGCCAACACCAGCATTACGCCGGCAGCGCAGACCCCGATCAGCAGGAAGCTGAGCTGCCAACCGAAGTATTGCCCGACCACGCGCCCCAGCGGAATGCCCAAAACCATCGCCAAAACCGTACCCGTACTGAGCAAGCCCAAAGCCTGATTGGTTTTGCCGGTGGGCGCAAGCCGTACCGCCAAAGAAGCCGTAATCGACCAAAAGACCGCGTGTGTCAGCGCAATCCCGATACGGCTGACTAAGAGGATGTTGAAGTTCCAAGAAAAGAACGACAGCGCGTGAAACAGCGCAAACAGTGCGAACAGCATCAGCAATAATTTGCGCCGTTCGATGTTTTTCGTCATCAGCATCAACGGCAGCGATAGGAGCGCAACAATCCACGCATACACCGTAATCATCATGCCCACTTCCGTTGCCGGTTTGCCAAAGCTCTGACCGATGTCGCTCAAAAGCGCAATCGGAATGTATTCGGTGGTATTGAAAATAAACGCTCCCACCGCCAGCGCGCATACGCTAACCCATTGTTTGAATGTTGAAGTCATTATTATGTCCGTTTGATGAAGCAAAGGGCGTTATTGTACGCCTATCTGCATTTTTCAGACGGCCTTTAATGAAGAATTTGCAAGCTGTTTGTGTAAGGAGTAAAGTATTTGGCAACCATATTTGTTTGAATGAAAGGAAATACAAATGCAAACTGTTACCCTCAACATCGACGGCATGACCTGCGGCGGCTGCGTGAAAAGCGTAACCCGTCTTTTGGAAGGCGTAGAAGGCGTGGAAAAAGCAGAAGTCAGCTTGGAAAACAAAAATGCAGTGATTACTTTCGATGAGGGCAAAACAGATGCCGACGCGCTGATTGATGCCGTAGAAGACGGCGGCTACGACGTGGCTTTGTAACCGAGGCGATGGCGAGGTGGGATGCGGGCATGACTGGCCCGTATCGGAAACCAGATGAGCGGTATTATAGCAAAGGTCGTCTGAAACCTTAGGTTTTGGGGTTTCAGACGACCTTTTTTTAGAGGATTGGTGATTTTGGCAGATCACTTTAACGGTTCAGGTATTCTTAATTTCTGAATCATCTGGCAGTAAGTCGTGTATAGAACAGTTTAAAGCAGAAGACAGTTGATACAGTTTATCGACAGTTATGTTGACTTCCCCCCTTTCTACTCTACCCATATAGCTTCTGTCTATATCGGCAAGTAAGGCTAAGTTTTCTTGGTTGATATTGGACTGTTTGCGGATTTCTCGGATTTTTATACCTATCAATATACTGATTTTACTCATGAGATTTGTCTTCACAAATCTCAAAATATCCAATTTTGACACTTATTTATCCACGGATTATAATCCGTTTTTTTTGGAAAATATTAATGTGGAGAACGTCAAATGGCAAGTTATATTGAAAGCTCTTTAGGGCGAGGTGAACGTATTGTTTATAAAGCGCAAGTATCGTGGTTTTCTCAATTCTGGAGGATTTTTTTCGGTATTCTGCTGTTGATGTGGGTAATCGGTATCGTATTTATAGTGTTTGCGGTATTGAATGTAATGACAACTGAGCTTGCGTTAACCAACAAAAGGGTTATCGCTAAGTTTGGCTTTATCCGCCGACAAACAATTGAGATAAATATCAACCGTATCGAAAGTATTTCGGTAAATCAAGGTTTTTGGGGCAGGATTTTCAATTATGGCTCCATAGTGGTCAGAGGAACGGGCGGCAGTCATGCTCCGATTCCTTATATCGCCCGACCAATGGAGTTCCGCCAACAATTCAATGATTTTATAGATAACGAAATTGGTGGGGACTCGAAAAATCAAATTGAATTAAAACCGCCTGCCGTTTGAGGTTGGTGGAAACGGTAGTTTTTGTTTTATATAGAAAAATCGTAATAAAATATTCATTTCTATTGATCCGAATATGAAAAGGCCGTCTGAAACGCTTCAGACGGCCTTTGTCTCTTGATCACTTACTTTTTGCCATTATGTTGTTTTCGTTTGATAATATATAAACACGAAAAACATCCGCCAAACAATCAATAGGAGGCTTTGCCGTGCAACAAAAAGTCCGTTTCCAAATCGAAGGCATGACTTGTCAGGCCTGTGCTTCGCGTATTGAAAAAGTGTTGAACAAAAAAGATTTTGTCGAATCGGCAGGGGTGAACTTTGCCAGCGAGGAAGCGCAGGTTACGTTTGACGACAGCAAAACCTCCGCAGCCGACATTGCCAAAATCATTGAGAAAACCGGTTACGGCGCGAAGGAAAAGACGGAAGATACATTGCCGCAACCTGAAGCAGAACATCATATTGGCTGGAGGCTGTGGCTTTTGTTGGCCATCAATATTCCGTTTTTAATTGGCATGGCAGGCATGATGATCGGGCGGCACGATTGGATGATTCCGCCGTTGTGGCAGTTTGTGCTGGCAAGCGTGGTACAGCTTTGGCTGGCAGTACCGTTTTACAAAAGCGCGTGGGCGAGTATAAAGGGCGGACTGGCGAATATGGACGTACTCGTTACCATCGGTACGGTGTCGGTTTATTTGTATTCCGTTTATATGCTGTTTTATCCCATTTATACGTTTTTTTTCAGCCCGCACGCGGCGCACGGTATGGAGCATGTGTATTATCATGTGTATTTTGAAGTGGGCGTGATGGTGATTGGTTTTGTGTCGCTGGGCAAATTTTTGGAACACCGCACCAAAAAATCCAGCCTAAACAGCTTGGGCCTGCTGCTCAAACTCACGCCGACCCAAGTCAACGTGCAACGCGATGGCGAATGGAAACAACTGCCTATCGACCAAGTGCAAATCGGCGACCTTATCCGCGCCAATCACGGCGAACGAATTGCCGCCGACGGCATTATCGAAAGCGGCAGCGGTTGGGCAGACGAGAGCCATCTCACCGGCGAATCCAATCCTGAAGAGAAAAAAGCGGGCGGCAAAGTGTTGGCGGGCGCACTGATAACCGAAGGCAGCGTGGTGTACCGCGCCACGCAGCTCGGCAGCCAAACCCTGCTCGGCGACATGATGAATGCGCTGTCCGAAGCGCAGGGCAGCAAGGCACCGATTGCGCGCGTGGCCGATAAAGCGGCGGCGGTGTTTGTGCCAACTGTCGTGGGCATCGCGCTTTTGACTTTTATCGTTACTTGGCTGATTAAAAGCGATTGGACGGTTGCACTGATGCACGCCGTTGCTGTTTTGGTGATTGCTTGTCCGTGCGCACTCGGTTTGGCAACCCCTGCCGCGATTATGGTCGGCATGGGCAAGGCGGTGAAACACGGCATTTGGTTTAAAGACGCGGCGGCAATGGAAGAAGCTGCCCACGTCGATGCCGTCGTGTTGGACAAAACCGGCACGCTGACCGAAGGCAGGCCGCAGGTTGCCGCCGTCTATTGCGTACCCGACAGCGGCTTTGACGAAGACGCTTTGTACCGCATCGCCGCCGCTGTCGAACAAAACGCCGCTCATCCGCTTGCCCGAGCAATCGTCTCCGCCGCCCAAGCGCGCGGTTTGGAGATTCATGCCGCACAAAACGCCCAAACCGTTGTCGGCGCAGGCATTACCGCCGAAGTGGAAGGCGTGGGTTTGGTGAAAGCGGGCAAAGCCGAATTTGCCGAACTGACCTTGCCGAAGTTTTCAGACGGCGTTTGGGACATTGCAAGCATTGTTGCAGTCTCAGTCGATAACAAACCTATCGGCGCATTCGCACTCGCCGACGCGCTGAAAGCCGATACCGCCGAAGCCATAGGCCGTCTGAAAAAACACAATATCGATGTTTACATCATGAGCGGCGACAATCAAGGCACGGTCGAATATGTCGCCAAACAGTTGGGCATCACACACGCCTTCGGCAACATGAGTCCGCGAGACAAAGCCACCGAAGTGCAGAAACTCAAAGCCGCCGGCAAAACCGTGGCGATGGTCGGCGACGGTATCAACGACGCACCCGCGCTCGCCGCCGCCAACGTCAGCTTCGCCATGAAAGGCGGTGCGGACGTTGCCGAACACACCGCATCTGCCACACTGATGCAGCATTCGGTCAACCAACTCGCCGATGCCCTGCTGGTATCTCAGGCAACTTTGAAAAACATCAAGCAAAACCTGTTTTTCGCCTTCTTCTACAATATCTTGGGTATTCCGCTCGCCGCACTCGGCTTTTTAAATCCCGTTATCGCAGGTGCGGCAATGGCGGCAAGCTCGGTTTCCGTGTTGAGCAATGCCTTGCGCCTGAAACGGGTGAATATTGAGTGATAATATAAAGGCCGTCTGAAACATTGTTTTTTCAGACGGCCTGTCATCAAGTATTTTTGAAGGAATAATCAGATGAAAACACTTCGTTTATTGTTTGGCTTGGCATTGGTTACCACTGCGTTTAGCGTGCAGGCTGAGGATTACAGCGAGAAGCAGCACGATAAGCTGATACGGGAATGCAATCGGAACAATCTGGAAAGTTGCGTCACTGCGGCCATTTGGACGCGCGACTATCTTGAAGCGCCTGCTAATGCTTATCCGTTTCTGAAAAAAGCCTGCGATGGCGGCAATATACGCGGCTGCAATGTTTTGGGTAATCTGTATCTTAATCCGTCCAGCGGTTTGGGCATGGATTATGCCGCCGCGGTCAAGCTCTACGAACGAGCCTGTAAAGGTGGTTATGAAAATGCCTGTACCAATCTTGAAGACACTAAAGCAGAGATGGCGCAAGGCAATACATCAGCCCGCGACAACCGGTTAAACCAACTGAGCGAATCTTGTGCTTTGGAAAACGAAGCTGCTTGTCAGGCATTGATGCTGGAAATGCAACGTTGAGCGTCACGCGGAGGCCGTCTGAAGACTTTTTTTCAGACGGCCTTTAATCCATATCTTTTCTGATTTTGAGACCCAAGCGGGAGTATGTCGTATGGACATGATGTTGTTTACCAATATTGTATTGATTGTTTTATGTATTTTTACCATGTTGCTGGTGTGGTCGCGCAACTGGAAACGCAAGCAGGCGTATTTTGAGAAAATCAAAAGCAACCCGGAAAACCTCAAATGGGTTGGGCAAAATCTGACCGGTCAGGAGTGGAAGGATTTGAAAGTTGTGAGCGACCGTTTTGGGCTGCCCATGTTGCAGGCCAAGCAATTAATTGATTTTTATAAAAACAGTCAGCATTAATTTATGATTTCACAATAGAACTTGACTGAAGTTAAGGCCGTCTGAAATAGCACTCTTATAATAATATAAGTGATATTTCAGACGGCCTTGCTGTTTGTTCAAATAAAGGGAGGGGAACAAAAATGACCGTTTACTTAATCGGCGATTCCGTTCGGCTTGCATCGGAGCCTTACACACGCGCCGCTTTGCCTGAGGCGGATATTGTTTCTCCATCGGAAAACTGCCGTTCGTCGCATGATGTGTTAGAACATATCGAGCAATGGACAGAGGGCGCGACAGTGGGAGACATTATCCACATCAACTGCGGTTTGCACGACATCCGCCACAATCAAGGCTGTAATGAGCCGGTGGCCGATATAGAAACCTACCGCAACAACCTGACCCGAATTTTCGATTATCTGAAACGGACGGGTGCAAAAATTATTTGGGCGAGCAGCACGCCCTTTTTGGAAAGCGTACACAATATCGTCAAACCCTCGCGTCGTTATCTGGCTGACTTGAAGGCCTATAACCGTGTGGCGGAGGATTTGGCAAGGCAATATGGTTTTGCCGTCAATGATTTATACAGTTTGATGTTTGAGCAGGACTTGACTGATGTGATGCTATGCGACGGGCTTCATTTCAATGAGTTCGGCAGTAAGATGATAGGCAAGGCAGTAGCAGAGGCGATATTGAAACAGATGGATTAACCTGACTTAACTCGTTTTGTCATGTTTTAGCTTTCAGACGGCCTTTAAAGGTAAAGCGAAGCCCCCGATATAGACTAATGCAGCACTAATCTTATCAACAT
Organism: Neisseria sp. HMSC068C04; assembly: GCF_001810105.1. NCBI lineage: Bacteria > Pseudomonadati > Pseudomonadota > Betaproteobacteria > Neisseriales > Neisseriaceae > Neisseria > Neisseria sp. HMSC068C04. Next base: position 47,148 of record NZ_KV799919.1, on the reverse strand, counting down.
TTAATCCAGGAGTATGACCATGAGCGGCGAATTAGATAAAATCAGCGGTAAAGTAAAAGAAGTGGCAGGAGATGTATCCGACAATACCAAACTTGAAGCTGAGGGCTTGGTTCAACAAGGCGTTGGCAAAGTAAAAGAAGTGGTCGGCGACATTGAAGAAAAAGTCGGCGATGTTTTGCAAAAAGGCAAAGAAGAAGCCGGGCATTTGGTTGATGAAGCCAAAGAAAAAGCTGAAAGCTTAATTAATGATATTAAAAGCAAATTTTAATATTTAAAGAATCAAAGGCCGTCTGAAAGATTTTCAGACGGCCTTTGTTTATGGTTTTAAAGCTTAGGCAAACTGAGACCTTTGCAATAACATAGGTTACTAAAA
>NZ_KV799919.1:0-46675 GCF_001810105.1 Neisseria sp. HMSC068C04 | reverse complement strand
TTTCGTTAACAGACTATTTTTGCAAAGGTCTCAAACTGTTTGCCAAATTCGATAAATTCGTCTTTTTTGGCTTTGGCTTTGCCGGAGTCGATGGCTTCTTGAGCGGCTTTGACGCCATCTGCCAGCGAAGCAACCACATTTCCTGCATAGAGCGCGGCGGCGGCATTGAGGACGACGATATCGCGTGCGGCACCGGCTTTGCCGTCCAACACTTCGTTCATTTTTTGCAGGGATTCTTGCGCGTTTTCGACTTTGATTTCGTCCAAATTGCGGCGGACTTCCATGCCGAAATCGGCTGGGCTGATGTCGTATTCGGTGATTTTGCCGTCTTTCAGTTCGGCAACGCGGGTTTTGCCTGTCAGCGTGATTTCATCCAAACCGCCTTCGCCGCACACAACCAAAACATGTTTGGAACCAAGCTGTTGCAAGACACGGGAAAGAATGCCGCACAAGTCGATGTGGAACACGCCCAAGAGTTGGTTTGCCGCACCGGCAGGATTGGTCAGCGGGCCCAAGATATTGAAGATGCTGCGGAAGCCGAGCGAACGGCGGACAGGGGCAACATAGCGCATGGCGCTGTGATGGTTGGGCGCGAACATAAAGCCGATACCGGTTTGCTGAATGCTTTGGGCAACCTGTTCGGGGTTGAGGTTGAGGTTGGCACCCATTTGTTCCATGACATCGGCTGCGCCGCTGGATGAAGAAACGGAGCGTCCGCCGTGTTTGGCGACTTTAGCGCCTGCTGCCGCCGCGACAAACATGGAAGTCGTGGAAATATTGAAGGTTTTGGCACCATCGCCGCCTGTGCCGACAATATCGACCAAGTCATCGGCGTTTTCCAGCGGCACTTTGGTGGCAAATTCACGCATTACGCTGGCTGCGGCGGTAATCTCGGAAACGGTTTCAACTTTAATCCGCAGGCCGGTCAGGATGGCGGCGATTTGCTCGGGCGGAACTTGTCCGCTCATGATTTGGCGCATGAGGTCAGTCATCTCATCGTAGAAAAGTTCGTTGTTGCTGATGAGGCGTTCAATCGCTTGTTGAGGGGTAATCATGATTTTTCCTTTATTCGTGTCCGATGTGATTCAGGCCGTCTGAAAATGTGGTTTGAACACTGTCAAACACATTTCAGACGGCCTTTCATTAAGATTTTTGCGGGCGATAGTCTTTGAATTCTTCCAAGAAGTTTTTCAGCATATCGTGGCCGTGTTCGGTCAGCAGGGCTTCGGGGTGGAACTGTACGCCTTCGACGGCATATTCTTTGTGGCGTACGCCCATGATTTCGCCATCTTCCGTCCATGCGGTAATTTCGAGGCAGTCGGGCAGGGTGGCACGGTCGATGGCCAGGCTGTGGTAGCGCGTGCAGTTGACCGGATTGGGCAGGTCCTTAAACATGCCTGTGCCGTGATGGAAAACGGGGGAGACTTTGCCGTGCATCATTGTTTGCGCGCGCACGACATTGCCGCCGAACGCTTCGCCCATGGTTTGATGGCCGAGGCACACGCCCATGATGGGCAGCCTGCCGGCAAAGTGCTGCATGGCTGCAACAGAAATGCCTGCTTCTTTAGGGGAACAAGGGCCCGGGCCGATGACCAGATATTGCGGTTTCAGGGCTTCGATTTCTTCGATGGTGATTTCATCGTTGCAACGTACCAAAACTTCCTGCCCCAATTCGGCAAAGTATTGGACGATGTTGTAGGTGAAGCTGTCGTAATTATCAATGAATAAAAGCATTTGCAAACCTTTAATGACATTTTGGCAGACAGTGGGAGGCCTGCCAAAAGTGTAAAAATCGTTTATGTTTGCATAATATCACAATCTTTACCTAAAGGCCGTCTGAAACGGCGGATAAGACAAAACAGCTAAAAAATGCTATGCTTTACGCTTTGAACCTAATCTGTTTGAAGTGATGAAAAAGTATCTTATCCCGACTGCCGCCGTCGTTGTCGCCGCTGTGCTCGGCACGCCTTATTATCTTGGTGTCAAAGCGGAAGAAAGCCTGACCGAGCAACAAAAGCTGTTGCAGGAATCCGGTTTCCTGACCGTTGAGTCCCACCAATACGATCGCGGCTGGTTCAGTTCAACCGAGACGACCGTCATCCGCCTCAAACCGACCCTGTTTCAAAATACGCAGAAATACCTGCCGGACAATTTGAAAACCGTCCTGCAAGAGCCGATTACGGTCATCAACCATGTGACACACGGCCCGTTTGCCGGCGGCTTCGGCACGCGTGCACACGTGGAAACCGAGTTCCAATACCATCCAGAAACCAAAAAAGTTTTGGACCGCTTCTTCGGCCAGCAAACACCGTTGACCATGACCAATACGGTTTACCTTTCCGGCGACGGCAAACTCAGCCTCAATATCCCAGCCTTCGACTATGAAGAGCTTTCCGGTATCAAGCTCAACTGGAAAGGTTTTAGCGGCAATACCGATTACAGCCAAGGCTTCAAAAGCTATCGCCACGATTACCTTGCGCCGTCTTTACAAGTCAAATTGGCCGATAAAGGCGATGTGTCTTTGGAAAACCTGCGCTTCCAATCCGAAACGGAAGACGGCCTGACCAAGCTTGCTTTGGGCAAGAGCAGCATTACGCTGGATAAATTCCTGCTGCAATGGAAAGAAAACATCGATTACAACGTTAAGTTGAACGAACTGGTCAATCTTGTGACCAACCTGCAAATCGGTGCATTCATCAATCCGACCGGCACGATTGCTCCGTCTAAAATCGAAGTCAGCAAACTGCGTTTCGATACCCAAACCGGCGAAGTCGATAAATTCATCAACAGCGAAGGCCGCTTCCAATTTGAAAGCCTGACTTATGGCGAAGACAAATACGGCCCTCTGGACATCAATGTCGCTGCCGAGCATTTGGATGCCGCATCACTTCTGGCATTGAAAAACAAAATTGCCGAAGTGTCCGTGAAGAAAATGAGCGAAGAAGAAATCCAGGCTTCCTTGATTCAGACGGCCAAAAACGAGGCTTCAGGCCTGTTTACCAACAATCCGGTTTTAAACGTCAAAACCTTCAAATTCACCATGCCTTATGGCGATGTCGATGTCAGCGGCAAACTCGCGTTTAAAGGTTTGGCAGCCAAAGACCTCAACAATTTGGGCGATATGCTGAAGAAAACCGAAGCCGACTTCAACATGAGCGTACCGCAAAAATTGTTGGAGCAGCTCGCCGTCAATCAAGCAAGCAGCTTATTTAGCGTCAATGCCGAAGATGAAGCCGCAGGCCGTGCCAGCATCGACGATATCAATGAGACTTTGCGCCTGATGGTAGACAGCACCATTAAAAGCATGGCAAGTGAGAAATATCTGACCTTAGAAGACGATAATGTCAAAACCCATCTGACTTTGCAAAACAGCGAGTTGAAATTAAACGGAAAAGTCCTGCAAAGCGACCCGGAACCCGAGTTTGACGAAGCAGACTTTCCCAATAACTAATCCTCAATCACACAAACAGCGGTTTTAGCTTCCCAGGAGTTAAAACCGCAAATCAACCCACAATCAAAAAGGAAACCCATGTTCCGTACCATGCTCGGCGGCAAAATCCACCGTGCCACCGTTACCGAAGCCGACCTGAACTACGTCGGCAGCATTACCGTTGACCAAGACCTGCTGGATGCGGCAGGTATTTGCGTTAACGAAAAAGTCGCCATCGTCAACAATAACAACGGCGAACGTCTTGAAACCTACACTATCCCCGGCGAACGCGGAAGCGGCGTCGTTTGCCTCAATGGTGCGGCCGCGCGTTTGGTTCAAAAAGGCGACATCGTGATTATCATGTCTTACGTCATGTTGTCCGAACCCGAAATTGCAGCGCATGAGCCGAAAGTCGTCCTCGTTGATGAGAACAACAAAATCCGCGACGTGATTTCTTATGAGCCGCCGCACACAGTGTTGTAATATTCAAATAAAGGCCGTCTGAAACGTTTCAGACGGCCTGTTTCCCAAATTCAACTTATCTGAAAGGCTTTGCCGTGAATATCCAAATCAACAACATCACCGTCAGCAACGATGCGCCCTTTACCCTTTTCGGCGGCATCAATGTCCTTGAAGACCTCGACTCTACGCTGAAAGCCTGTGAGCAATACGTTAAAGTCACCGATAAACTCGGCATCCCTTACGTGTTCAAAGCCTCTTTCGACAAGGCAAACCGCTCTTCCATCCACTCGTTCCGCGGTGTGGGTTTGGACGAAGGTATGAAGATTTTTCAAGCGGTGAAACGCGAGTTTGACGTTCCCGTGATTACCGACGTTCACGAGCCTTACCAATGCCAACCGGTTGCCGAAGTCTGCGATGTCATCCAGCTGCCTGCCTTCTTGGCACGCCAAACCGATTTGGTGGTGGCAATGGCGAAAACCGGCAATGTCATCAACATCAAAAAACCGCAATTCCTCAGCCCGTCTCAAATGAAGAACATTGTGGAGAAATTCCAAGAAGCAGGCAACGAGCAAATCATTTTGTGCGAACGCGGCGCAAACTTCGGCTACGACAACTTGGTGGTCGATATGCTCGGCTTTGGTGTGATGAAAAAAACGTGTCACAACCTGCCCATTATTTTTGACGTAACCCATTCCCTGCAAACGCGCGAATCCGGTGCTGCCGCATCAGGCGGTCGTCGCGCCCAAGTATTGGACTTGGCACTTGCCGGTATGGCAACCCGATTGGCCGGTTTGTTCCTCGAATCCCATGCTAATCCCGACCAAGCCAAATGCGATGGCCCAAGCGCATTGCCGCTTGCGCAATTGGAAGACTTCCTGACCCGTGTTAAAGCAATCGATGAAACCGTGAAATCGTTTGCGCCTATGGATATTCGTTAAAGGCAAATAATTTAAAAGGCCGTCTGAAAATAGTTTCAGACGGCCTTTTTATCGGCGTTACTGTCCGCGTAAAAACAACGCATCTAATTCTTTTAAAGTCAGTTTGACCCAAGTCGGACGGCCGTGATTGCACTGGTTGCTGCGCGGCGTATTTTCCATATCGCGCAGGAGGGCGTTCATTTCCGGCAGGGTAAGCTGGCGGCCGGCACGGACGGAGCCGTGGCAGGACATGGTGGCGAGGATGTGGTTTTCGTGTTCTTCGATGGTTTGGCTGCTGCCGACTTGGACGAGTTCGCCCAAAACGTCTTTCGCCAGCGAAACGACGTCGGCTTTGCCGAGCATGGCGGGGACGGCGCGGACGGCAAGGGTATTGCCACCCATGTCGGACAATTCCAGCCCGAAGCCTGCCAGCGTTTCGGCATGATCGGCAAGGGCGGCGCATTCTTCGTGGGACGCGGCAAAGGTTACGGGAATAAGCAGGCGCTGGCTTTGCAGGTTGCCGTTTTCCTGACGTTGGCGTTTCATTTTCTCGTAGTTGACGCGTTCGGCGGCAGCGTGCATATCGATGAGCAACAGGCTGTCTTCGGCTTGGGCAAGGATGTAGATGCCTAGTAATTGGGCAATGGCAAAGCCGAGCGGAGGCAGTTCGGATTGGGAGGAAAGGCCGTCTGAAAGCGACGTATCTGTTTTTGGGATAGGCATTTCAGACGGCATATTGCCGAAACGTGCCTGCTCGAATTGGCTCAACTCAAGGTCGATGTCGTCGGTTTTTTTGTAGAGCTCGGCGTAAGTATTCATGGCTGCGCGGCTTTCGCGCAGGGATAAGCTGCGTTGTTGCGGCGCACGCGCGGCTTGGTAAGGCATAGGCGCGGTTTTGCCTGATGAACCAAAGGCATTGCGTGTATCGGGTTTGCTGCCTGTCGGGTAGTTGGATGCGCTATTAAACAGATTTTCGCTGTCGTTTTCAGACGGCATTGGGGCAGGAGTAATGCCGGTAATGTCATGCAACACTTCGCCTGCGTTGCTGACGCTTTCGGTCAAGTCGGCGCGCGTGTCGGCAAGGGCTTTGTTGAGCGTGTGGAACACGAGTTGGTGTACTTGTTGGCTGTCACGGAAACGGATTTCGGTTTTGGTCGGGTGGACGTTGACATCCACGGCTTCGGGTGGCAGGTCGAGGAAGAGGACGAAAGCAGGCGTCAGTGCGTTGTGCAATACGTCGCGGTATGCCTGTTTGACGGCATGGAGCATGACTTTGTCGCGGACAAAACGATGGTTGACGAAGCAGTATTGTTTGTCGGTTTTGCCTTTGGCAAAAGTCGGCTTGGCAATCGAGCCATAGAGCCGCAATGCGCCATTGCCGCTGTCAATTTCCAATGAGGCCGTCTGAAAATCATCGCCGACAATGGCGGCAATACGTTCATGCAGGCTTTGTGCAGGAAGTTTGAACACTTGTTTGCCGTCGCGTTTGAGTGAGAAGGCAATGTGTGGATGCGCCAGCGCGAGGCGTTCGAGCATGGTGGCGCAGTGGGCGTATTCGGTGTTTTCGGATTTGAGGAACTTGCGCCGCGCGGGAGTGTTGAAGAAGAGTTCGGCGGCTTCGATGGTGGTGCCGACGGGGTGGGCGGCTGCCGTAGGGCTGCTGAGTTTGCCGTCTTCGGCTTTGACTTGTGTCGCATGCGAACTGTCTTCTTGACGGCTGGTCAGGGTCAGACGGCTGACGGAGGCGATACTGGCCAAACCTTCACCGCGAAAGCCCATGCTGGCAACGTGTTCCAAATCGTTTAAGGTTTTGATTTTGCTGGTGGCGTGGCGGTGGAGCGCAAGCTCGATGTCGTCTGGATGGATACCGCTGCCGTTGTCGCTGACGCGAATCAGGCGGATGCCGCCGCCGGCCAGCTCGACATCAATCGCTGTCGCGCCTGCATCGATACTGTTTTCAACGATTTCTTTCAAGGCGTTGGCAGGGCGTTCGACCACTTCGCCGGCGGCGATTTGGTTGACAAGATGGTCGGGCAGGGCGGCAATTCGGGACATCGGTTTCTTTCAAAAAAGCAACGGAGGAAGGGGAAAATTACAGGTATTTGCGCATCAATTCGCATTCGACGCGGACGGTTTTGTTCAGCTGCAACACGGCAGTACCGAGCGATTCGTAGCGGTTGAGGCGATAGAAAGGCACGGAATTGAGCGAGGCATACAGTTTGAGAAAGCTGAGGCCTGCATTTCGGGCCATTTCTTCGGCGCGGCTGAGCAGGGCCGTACCCAAGCCGAGATTGTGGAAGAGCGGATGGACGTATAAGGCGTCCAGTTGCGCTTCTTTGAAATCGACTTGGAAGAAACCTTGAATCAGCCCCTTGTATTCGACCACCCACAAGGCTTTGTTTTTGTCGGAGATGGTTTCCAAATAGCTGTTGATGTCGAGCAGACTTTCCCATGTGTGCATAATGGTTTCATCGTAACTGCGGATGCAGGCGTATTGAACGGCATGCAGATGGGCGTTGTGTATGGCTTGGCAGTCTTTTTCAGTTGCCGGACGGAGGAGGGTCAGAAGGCTCATGGCGGATAGTCGGAAAAATTGATTTCAGACGGCCTTTGGCAATTAAAGGCCGTCTGAAAAAGTGGGTAAGGTTACAGGCTTTGATGTAAGGTTTGTGCGGTTTGAAACGCGTTGTCCGCATCGTTGGCCAAGACAGTAAAGTGGCCCATTTTTCGGCCTTTGCGCGCGGCTTTTTTACCGTAAAGATGCAGATGTGCATTCGGGTTGCTTTGCAATGGCAGCCATTCGGGTTCGCCGCCATCTTCCTTCCAAACGTCGCCCAAAATATTCGCCATACAGCAAGAGCTCAGTAATTTGGTATCAGCCGGAGGCAGGTTGCACATCAGGCGGACTTGTTGCTGGAATTGGTCTGCCGCGCAGGCATCGATGGTATGGTGGCCGGAATTGTGCGGACGCGGTGCGATTTCGTTGACGACCAATTCATGTGTATCGCCGACAACAAACATTTCTACCGCCAATACGCCGACGTAGTTCAATTCATCGGCCAAACGCTGCGCCATTTGTCGCGCCTGTTGCTGAATGTCGGCACTCAGACGCGCAGGGACGATGGAGTAGGCGAGGATACCGTTTTCGTGAATGTTTTCGGCAGGGTCGAAAGTTTGCACGTTGTCATTGTTCAGACGGCATACGATAACGGAAATTTCGCCGCGCAAGTCCACCATTTTTTCTAAAACGCAATCCACGCCGCCGTGTTCAGCAAATGCGGCTTTGAGTTCATCCAATGTTTTTACGCGGATTTGGCCTTTGCCGTCGTAGCCCAAAGTGGCAGTTTTCAGGATGCCGGGCAGAAATTGTACGCTTTCTTCAGTGATGTCTTCGGCTTTGCAAACTGCTTGATACGGCGCGGTTTGCAGGCCTGCTTTGCGTATCCATGCCTTTTCCTGAATGCGGTTTTGAGCGATGGCAACGCAGTCGCCGCTGGGGGAAACATTGGTATGTTTGGCGAGAAAACGCATCGCGTCGGCATTGACGTTTTCAAACTCGGTCGTAACTGCCGCGCATTTTGCCAATTCTTCCAAAGCTGCTTCATCATCAAATGGCGCGCATAAATGGCAGTCGGCAAATTCCGCTGCCGGCGCATTCGGGTCGGGATCGAGTACGGTTACTTTGTAGCCCATGGTTTTGGCAGCAACAGTAAACATTCTGCCTAATTGTCCGCCGCCAAGAATGCCGAGCATAGCAGGAGGGAGGATGGGGGATGTGTTCATGGATAATCGCTTTATGAAGAAATTGGGTAGGGTGTTTGCAGGCCGTCTGAACATGGTTTTACGGCTTCAGACGGCCTGATGTTTTAAAGTTTGCCGATAAATTGCGGCGGAACGTTTTCAGTTAACCATACGCCATTGTCCGCCAAATAAAATTGATGTCCTGCCGTAAGCATGGCGACAGTGTCGATGGTCAATACAACCGGCTTGCCGTGTCGGGAGCCGACGTTGACGGCTGTTGCAGCATCGTCAGACAGATGGACAAAATGGCGCGAGGCAGAATGCAGGCCTTGTTCCAATATAGACGGAACAGAGCGCTCAGCCGTACCGTGATACAAAATTTGAGGAGGTGTCGCCACTTTGTGTTCAACCTGAACTTGTGCCGTCGAATGACCTTGCGCCGCGCGGATGCGTTTGCCGTCTTCGGAAATCGTAAATCGTTTTTTATCGTTGTTTTCGACCACTTCCAGCAATACTTCGTAGGTCAACGGATTACCTGTAAAGCCTCGATCAGGATGGTTTACCTGCGTCAGTAGGGTATCAATATCCACCCAGCCGTCTTTATCCAAAGTAATACCGATTTGCTCGGGATGATGGCGTAAGATAAAGCTGAGGAATTTGCTGATGGATTTTAGTTGTTTTTCGTTTAATATCATAATCTTGTTGTTCAGTCATTTCAGAGCGCAGGCCGTCTAAAAATTATTTATCCAGCCCTTCTTGCACCATTTGCGCTGCGCGTATTACTGCGCGGGCTTTGTTTTGGGTTTCCTGCCATTCGGAGGTTGGGTCGGAGTCGGCAACTACGCCTGCGCCGCTTTGGACGAAGAGGGTATTGTTTTTGATCACGGCAGTGCGGATGGCAATGGCCAAGTCCATGTCGTTGTTGAAACTCCATACGCCGACTGCTCCGCCGTAGATGCCGCGTTTGCTTGGTTCGACTTCTTCGATGATTTCCATGGCGCGGACTTTGGGTGCGCCGGAAAGTGTGCCTGCGGGGAAAGTGGCGGCAAGGATGTCCATGTTGGTCATACCATCTTTCAGACGGCCTTCGACGTTGGAGACGATGTGCATCACATGGGAATATTTTTCAATCACCATTTTGTCGGTAACTTTGACTTCGCCGGTTTTACTGATGCGGCCGACGTCGTTGCGTCCTAAGTCAATCAACATGACGTGTTCGGCAATTTCTTTGGCATCGCTCAGCAGGTCTTGTTCGTTGGCAAGGTCTTCGGCTGGTGTTTTGCCGCGCAGGCGCGTGCCAGCGATAGGGCGGACGATGACATCGTCGCGTTCGCGGCGGACGAGGATTTCGGGGGAGGAGCCGACAATATGGAAATCGCCGAAATCGTAGTAGAACATATACGGCGATGGGTTCAGCGTACGCAGGGCGCGGTAGAGGGCAAGCGGATTGTCGGTAAATTCCATACTCATGCGTTGGCTGGGGACAACCTGCATGCAGTCGCCTGCAAAGATGTAGTCTTTGATTTTGTTGACGCAGGCTTTGAAAGGTTCTTCTCCAAATTCGCTGACTGCTTGGGTTTGTTTGCTGCCGAGGGAAAGCGGGATGGCGCAACTTTGGCGTAGCTGGGTACGGATGTCTTCAAGACGTTCGCGTGCGCGTTCGTAGCCGTTGGCTTGAGACGGATCGGCATAAACAATCAGGTAGATTTTGCCGCTTAGGTTATCCACTACGGCAAGCTCTTGCGAGAGCATCAGGAGGATGTCGGGCGTACCGAGCGGATCGGCTTTGGCCGTATGTTTCAGGCGGTGGGCAAAATGTTCGAAATTGTAGATGGTTTCATAACCGAAGTAGCCGACCAGGCCGCCGGTAAAGCGCGGCAGGCTTGGGATTTCGGGCGTTTTGAAGCGGTTGTGGAAGGCTTCGATAAAGGGCAGGGGATTGCCGTCGTGTTGTTCGACGATTTCGCCGTTTTGATACACATCGACATGTTTGCCGCTGGTTTTGAGATAGTGGCTGCAAGGCAGGCCGATAAAGGAATAGCGGCCAAAGCGTTCGCCACCGACAACGGATTCGAGCAGGTAGGTGAAAGGCTTGTTGGCAAGTTTGAGGTAGATTGAGAGCGGTGTGTCCAAGTCGGCAAGCAGCTCTTGAACGAGTGGAATGCGGTTGTAACCTTGTGCGGCTTGGGCTTGGTATTCTTGTTTGCTGATCATCTTGATAAGTCTTTCAGACGGCCTGTTTTAGGGTGTTAAATCGTGTGAAGAGTATAGCATTTTATTGGGATTGTTGACAGTCTGAGCGTTATGTCAGATATGGAAAACGCCGTCTGAAAAAGACGGCGCGAGGTATCAGGCAATGGTATTGGAGATTTTGTTTTTCCGGCTTTGTTTCCACTTGAAGACATAAGCGGCAACAACGGGAATCAGGGCAATAATGGATTTGAATGTCCAGCCTGAATACCATGTACCTTCGGGAACATCGCTTGCAAGCCAAGTGAAGTACGGCCACCAGCAGGCAACCAGGCTGCCGAGGAACAGCGGCCAAATATGACGGCTTAAGTTGCGTTGCCATAAAAGGAAACAGATGACCGCCCAAACGAAAGTCAGTACGGTAATCAGGAGAATGGTGTAGGCATCTGAAATCAGGATGGCGGCAAAGTAGTAGCTGAGTCCGACCCATAATAGGGCAAGTATCAAGACGATGATTTCTTCCGGGCGTTTAAACATGATTTCTCTCTTTTTTAAGACTGGCAATGCTTTAATACTATACCCTAAACAAGAAGCGATGATAAGAGTCTTTCAGACGGCCTTGTAGTCGGGTTTGCTATAATGTGCGCAATCAATTTTTTGGAAAGGACAAACCATGACGGCAAACTTTCAAGAAACGCTGAAGGCTTTGGGCAAACAGGCGAAAAAGGAAGCCGTGGAGCGGGAAGCTGAAGCGAAGGCTAAAAAGCAGGTAGAGGATGTGGATTTCAGCAAGGCGGTTGGTAAGGTTACGCCGTTAAAAAATGCCGGCAACTATTATGAACAGCCCCGTGATAAATCTCCGATTAAGCCGCGACCTAAAGAAATGGCGACTTTGGAGCAGGAAGATTATTTTTATGTGGGCAGCGGCGGCTGGGAAGAACCGCCGGCTTCGTTCAGTAAAAACGGGCAGGGTAAAAATGATTTGATGCGTTTGCGAAACGGCCATTATCCTGTTGTGGCGGATGTGGATTTGCATGGCTATACGCAGGAAGAAGCGCAGCAGGTATTGAACGAGTTTATTGAGTTTACGAAAAAACGCGGCGTTTGCGGCGAAATTGTCCACGGTAGCGGCTTGGGTTCTTCAGGCTATAAACCGGTTTTAAAAAATATGACGCGCCGCTGGTTGATGCAGCATCCTGATGTGTTGGCTTATGTCGAGCCTCGACAAGGCAATGATGGCGCAGTCAGGATTTTGTTGAAACGCCAACGCCGAGACGATGATTGGAAACAGTAAAATATAAAAAGCAGTGTCGATAAAATGACACTGCTTTTTTATGGTTGTCAGACTAAGAAGCTTTCTTTTTGGAAACCGATTCGCAACCTTTTCCATTGGTCATTGCGGTTTTGAATTTATTGGCAGAATCAATATCAGTGCATTTGTAAGCATTGCCCAAACTATCCATCCAAACGGAAAGGGTATAGCCTGTTTTTGTGGGAATGGCTTTCAAACGATAGGCTCGGCTTGTACTGGCATTAATCATTTCATCAGAGTATTGGTATTTGTCTGCCAAATCTTTATGGCCTTTGTATGAGGCAATAAATGTACCTAATTCTTTTTCAATCCTTTTAGTTTCCCAATTTGGATTTTTAACCATCTTATTTTTAAAAGCAGAATTGATGGCAACTAACTCGGCATGCGCTTGTGATTGGTAGCCGCGTTCAATGTAGTGGTTGTAAGACGGAATAGCAATGACGCTCAGGATGGCTAAGATGGCAACGGCAATCATCATCTCAACCAGCGTAAAGCCTAGTTGTTTGGTAGAGGTGGTATTCATTATATTATTCGCTGGCAACGTAAGACTGAAGAACGACTTGGGTATTGGCATTCTTACCCCATGCCTTGGCGGTAACGCGGTAGGTAATTCGACCCTCTGTCGTTTTACCTAAATATTCGATGATGTAGCGTGGATTGTTCGCGATGCCGCTTTTTTTATCTAAAGGATATTCCATACCATTGGCGTCAATACATAGGCTTTTGTCGCATTTGCGCTTCCAAGCATCTACGGTTGGGTTGCCTTCTTCAGTAAAATCGCCATTGGATTTTACGTTTGGTGTGGAACATAAACCTTTTTCACATTTTGCGGTAAAAGTAGTCTTTTTACCTTCAATATCAAAAATTTGATTTTCACCTTCACGCAGTGCCGCTTCGGCTAGGGTGGTTGCCAGTTTGCGGTCGGCATCATTGGTGCTGATACGCTGTTCAGTATTGTAGGATTGGGTGGCTGTGACCACGAGCAGGGCGATGACGACCATCATCATTAAGACGATAAACAAAGCATAACCCTGCTGCCGGTCAGGTTTGATTAGAGTGATCGGTCGGCGCATACGTTTCCTCCGCGGATGGTGGCATTAATATTATAGATATCGACTTTATTGTCTTGTTCTTTTGATGGGTCAATACTGCCGTTATTCAGTACGATTTGGATAGAAGCCGGAGACTTAGCCTCAATTGAGGTATCCAATTGATCTGCATACTTAAAGGTTTCCGCATTTGCTCCACTTGCTGATGCATTTTCAGAATCAGGACATTCTGCATAGATATAATGAAGATCCATGCTTGTAATGCCTTTAATTAGCAGCTGTGGATTACTCCATGAGCCATTATCAGACAATTGGAAACGGAATAAGCCGTTCTCTTTGTCAAGCGTACCAACGGCATAAGCAATCATTTCATGTTTCATGATGGCGATACTGCCGTTTTGATCAGAGTCGGTAATTTTCAAAGCCGATTTTGCCGCAGCCAAATCTTTAATTTCTGTGTGAGGTTTGGCAATTCCGAAGCAACTGCTGGCAATGGCGGTTTTTGCAACAGGATTTTTCTTGTCAATACCGTATTGAAACAGCAGGGCTTTTTTAAAGCCGGGATAGCTTAAATTGATTTCTTTAACCGGTAACAGATTATTCACATCGGCTGTTTTCAATGTGTATTCATTTAAGCTTTTGTCTTCTATCACTGCAGAGGCAGGAAAATTCGCCATATTGAAGCAGCCGAAATTACCTGCCATACGCGCATCGCGGACGATCATATTGGCGGCGTTGCGCAAGTCTTGTTGGATACCGATACGGGCGTTGGCAGACTTGTTTAATCCGCGCGCAGTAAAGTAAGTGGAGCTGACAGCCATTAAGACGATCATGCTGAGTAGGCTGGCAACCAGAAATTCAAGGATGCTAAAACCACGAATGGCGGTTTTATTGGTAATATGGTTGAGTAAGCGTTTATTGTTCATTATTAGTCTCTTACGCGTGATTGGTAGGTATAGACAACGTGATGCCCCGATGTGTTGAGATGTTTTGCGCTATTTTCTTCTTCAACATCTTGTAACCATAAAACTTTCACGATGGTTGTATCGCCTTTGCCATCGCATTTTGCGTTAAACCCATTTTCGTAAGTCGGCTCTGCTCCGGAAGAATCTTTGCAGATGGTTGAGAAGACTTGGGCTTCGGGGAGAGCTTTAGCTAAATCGGTTTTAAACTGTGCAATTTGAGCCTGTGCAAGTTGGGCTTTGGTCATTTTGGCTTCAAATTTTGCAGTTTGTTTAGAGTCGGATTTTAGGTAGGCATCATAGGATTTTTTATAACGGGAGGTTTTTTCCCCTGCAGTATCGGTTTCTTCAGAAAGCGTCGGATTAATGAGCATGCCTTCAATCAGATTTTGTGTAATTTGGGCGACTGTGGTTTGATTTTCAGACTCACGTACGTTGGATACGGTACGCAATTGAACAGCCAGCAGGGCGAGTACGCCGATAGCAAGGACAAACATGGCAATCAAAACTTCAATCAGGGTCATACCTGATTGAAGTTTTGGGGTAAAGCTTGTTGGGCTGGTTTTCAGACGGCCTTTAAATGATCTGAGATGAGTAGGATTAGTAATGTTCATAAGATACCGTTGTTATTATTTGGAAGTGTATTCGCACATTTTGCGCTCATCGTTTTTGGCACAGATTTCGACATGCCCATTGCCATTAATTAAAAGTACGGTAGCACGGGCTTTCTTGGTTTCAGCATCGGTGGCAGATTTATCTGTCAGGCTGATTTTGATGTGGCCGTCTGAAAATTGATAATCCTTGCCATCAGTTGAATGGCTAAATGTACCATTGGGCAGGAATCTCCACCAGACTTCTTTTGAAGCTGAAGCAGAGAGGGCAGAACGGTCATTGCTGATAGGGATATAGTCGAAGCTGTATTCCACTTTGTCGGTATCCCCATTAAGAATAATGGAGCGGATGGATAAATCGACGGTATCGTTTTGATAGCGTAAGTCTTCGTTCTTATCGGCGTAGGCCAACATACCATTACCGGCATATTTGGAATTACAACCATTATTGGGCGAACCATCAGATTTGATTTTGACCGGGCAGATGTAAACGGGAAGATTTAGACGGACGGCCTCATTACGAGCGAAGCGCAGCAGATTGGCAATTTGCTCTGCTTGCGATGCTGCATGTCTGGAGGCAATCCATTGATTCATATTGGGAAGTGCGATGACGGCCATTACTGCTGCAATAGTAATGACAATCAGCAACTCAATTAGGGTGAAGCCTTTTTGTGTCTGATACATGAGTGATTTTTTGGTAGTAATGTGTTGGGTAACTGACGTTTTCTCTTTTGCACTTGCCTGCGGCAATGCTTTTGCTTTTATTAGATTTATTTTAAACGATTTTGTAATGCGTGACTAATGAAATATGAAATTCGGTTAGTTTTTCAGACAATCTGTCTCAATCTTCCATCAACATGGATTCTGGAACATAGGCGGCATTATCAAATTTGGTAAATTGACCCATCCAAGTGAGGAATACTTTCCCGACTGGACCGTTACGGTGTTTGCCGATAATACATTCCGCCAAGCCTTTTGCGGGTGATTCTGAGTTGTAGTATTCATCACGATACATGAACATAATCAAGTCGGCATCTTGTTCGATTGCGCCGGATTCACGCAAATCGGACATCATCGGGCGTTTGTCGGTACGCTGCTCAACTGTACGGCTCAACTGCGACAGGGCAATGATGGGAACTTGCAACTCTTTAGCCAATGCTTTGAGGGAGCGCGAAATTTCGCCAAGCTCGGAAGCACGGTTGTCAGAACGGCCGGAGCCTGACATTAATTGCAGGTAGTCGATGACGATCAAGCCCAATTTACCGTTGAACTGGCGAGCAAGACGACGGGCGCGGGCGCGGAGTTCGAGCGCGGTCAAGCCTGGAGTTTCATCGATATACATTGGTGCATCGGAGAGTTTAACAACTGCTTCGTTCAGACGGCCCCAGTGTTCGTCTTGCAATCTGCCGGTTTTTAAAACGCTTTGGTCTAAACGTCCGACTGAACTCAGCATACGCATAACCAGCTGCGCACCGCCCATCTCCATCGAAAATACGGCGACAGGCAGTTTGCCCTCTACGGCAACGTGTTCTGCGATGTTGATCGAAAAGGCGGTTTTACCCATAGACGGACGGCCCGCCACGATAATCAAATCGCCCGGTTGAAGGCCTGATGTTTTTTTGTCGAGGTCGATAAAACCTGTCGATATGCCGGTTACCTCATCAGGATTGTCGCGCGAATAAAGCATATCGATGCGCTCGACCACTTCTTTCAAAAGGTCGGGCATCTCAAGGAAGCCTTGTTTGGATTTGGCGGTACTTTCGGCGATTTGGAATACTTTGTTTTCTGCCTCGTCCAAAAGCTGGCCTGCATCACGCCCTTGCGGATTGTATGCGCTGCGTGCAATTTCTGTACCGACTTCGGCAAGCTGGCGCATGATGGAACGCTCACGCACGATTTCGGCGTAGCGGCGGATATTGGCAGCAGACGGCGTATTTTGCGCCAGCGTAATCAGATAGTTGAATCCGCCTGCCGCTTCCAACTCTTCATTGCGTTCCAAACTTTCTTGAACGGTAATGACGTCGGCAGGACGGCTTTCATTAATCAGATTGGCAATCGCACGAAAAATCAGGCGGTGTTCGTGGCGGTAGAAATCCTCGCCGGAAACAACATCGGCAATACGGTCCCAAGCAGAATTTTCCAGCATCAGGCCGCCCAATACGGATTGCTCCGCTTCTGTGGAATGTGGCGGCAGTGACAATGCGCTGATTTCACGGTCTTCAGATGGCATATCGGAATAATTGCTCATGACGGGCATCTCTGGCTGGAAAATTGCAATCTACTATTATAGCGCAGTGTAAGTTCAATTGGTTTGTTTAGGCTAAAGCAGGTAAAATAGCCATGTTGTCGATTTGACAACACACACTACCAAAATATAAATATCAATAATTAGGAGCATAAAAATGGAACACAAGCTGCCACAATTGCCTTATGAACTGGATGCGTTGTCCCCTCATCTGACCAAAGAAACTTTGGAGTTCCACTACGGCAAACACCATCAAACTTACATCACCAATTTGAACAATCAAATCAAAGGTACTGAGTTTGAAGAAATGCCTTTGGAAGAAATCGTGAAAAAATCTTCCGGCAGTATGTTCAACAACGCTGCCCAAACTTGGAACCACACTTTCTACTGGCTGGGCTTTACCCCTAAAGGTCAAGGCAAACCTGCCGGCGAATTGGCTGCGGCCATCGACGCCAAATGGGGCAGCTTCGAGAAATTCCAAGAAGCGTTTAATGCTTGCGCAGCCGGTACTTTCGGCTCAGGTTGGGCATGGTTGGTGAAAACGCCTGCCGGTGAATTGGATCTGGTTTCTACTTCCAATGCAGATACTCTGCTGACTACTGAAAACACTCCGCTGTTAACTTGCGACGTATGGGAACACGCCTACTACATCGACTACCGCAACAGTCGTCCTAACTACCTGAAAGGTTTCTGGGAAATCGTTAACTGGGATGAAGTTGCCAAACGCTTCGCCGCATAAAACGATATGAATGAAAAGGCCGTCTGAAAATTTTTCAGACGGCCTTTTTATCGATATGGGCGTGAAGAAATGGTTTAGATGAATGTTTTTTCTGTCTGATACGCAAAATTATCATGGAGCAGAAAAAAGGATAAACGGGAGATTATGCTAAAATATTGTCAACAATTTTCTGATTCCGCATGATATGGAATCAGCGTTTGACACACATACACAAGAGGATTTTATGAAATTTCTAGACCGTGAGGCGACCATTGCCAAACCTGGCTTTAATCGTTGGCTGGTACCGCCCGCCGCTTTGGCCGTGCATCTTGCCATCGGGCAGATATACGCTTATTCCGTGTTCAATGCGCCGCTGACCAAACTTATCGGTATCACTGAGTCGGCTGCAGGAGATTGGAAACTGACCACGGTTGGTTGGATTTTCAGTATTGCCTTGGCGATGTTGGGTGCGTCAGCGGCTATGTTCGGTACATGGATGGAACGCGTTGGGCCGCGTAAGGCGATGTTTGTTGCAGCCTGCTGCTTTAGCTTGGGCTTTTTTGTGTCGGCGATCGGCGTTCATACGCACAATCTGTTTTTGCTTTATTTAGGCAACGGTGTGATTGGGGGGGTTGGTTTGGGCTTGGGCTATATCGGGCCTGTATCGACGCTGATGAAATGGTTTCCCGATAAACCGGGTATGGCGACAGGTTTGGCGATTATGGGTTTTGGCGGCGGCGCGATGTTGGCCTCGCCTTTATCCGTGTCGCTGATGAATTTTTTCTCCAGTGAAACTTCGGTTGGCGTAGTACAGACGTTTGTTGTTTTGGGCATTTTTTATTTGGTATTGATGATGTTTGGTGCATTTACCATCCGCATACCTGCCGATGGCTGGAAACCTAAAGGTTATGTTGCGCCGAAAATCAAAAGCAAATTGGTCAGCAGCAATCACGTCAATGTTTCCGAAGCCATGAAGACGCCACAATTTTGGCTCTTGTTTTGGGTGTTGTGCTTGAATGTGACGGCCGGTATCGGCGTTTTGGGTCAGGCTTCTGTCATGATTCAGGAGCTGTTTTCTGAAACTTCTGTCGGTAAACAGGCTGCCATTGGCGCGGGTGCGGCGGCAGGTTTTGTGAGTCTGTTGAGCCTGTTTAATATGGGCGGCCGATTTTTGTGGTCCAGCGTGTCCGACAAAATCGGGCGTAAAAATACTTATACCATTTTCTTTGTACTAGGCTCGCTGTTGTATTTTGCCATTCCGTCGATTGGCGCGAGTGGTAACAAGGCTTTGTTTGTTATTGGGTTTTGCGTCATCATTTCCATGTATGGCGGCGGTTTTGCAGCGATTCCAGCGTATCTGAAGGATTTGTTCGGCACTTATCAAGTTGGTGCAATCCACGGCAGGATTTTGCTGGCATGGTCAACTGCGGCTGTTATTGGCCCGGTGTTGGTCAACTATATCCGCCAAAGTCAAATTGAAAGCGGCGTTCCAGCTGCTGAGGCTTATAGCATTACCATGTACATCATGGCAGGTTTGTTGATTGTCGGTTTGTTGTGTAATTTGAGCGTCCGTTCGGTTCACAAAAAGCATCACGAAAAAGACATTAAGGTCGCGGCACATAGCGGCAATCCCGATGATGAAACCGCTGTGTCCGATGCCTATCTGATCAGCAAGAAAGTATCAGCGGGCGGTATCGGCGTATGGTGGCGCTGGGCTTTGGTCTGCATCCCTTTGGGCTATGGTGTCATTATGGTGTTTGTTAAAGCCTTAAGTTTGTTTAATTGATTGTTGAAAATTAAAGGCCGTCTGAAAGTTTCAGACGGCCTTTTTTCACATGTTGAACAATTAATCTTTTGATACGCTGATGGTATGTTTGATGTGTTTTAAATTCGCAACGATGGTAAAAGTCATCATTACTAGTAATGCCCATGAACTCCATTTGCTGATGTGTACTGATGCCCACGCGCCGATTTGGTTTGGATAGCGCCAAACGCCGAATAGGGTTCCCAAATTTTCCGCCAGCCAAATAAAAAATCCGATCAGGACGAAAGCGAGCAGGAGCGGCATTTTGCGAGTGGTGTCATAGGGCGTGTATAAGACCGTTGTCCGGGCGTATAGGCCGAGAGCAAAAGCAGCGAGATACCAGCGATAGTCGCCGATATAATGATGGGTGAAGAAATTGATATAAATCGCCAGTGCACACAAAGTGCCCAACCAATATGGCGGATGGCTTTTGATTTTGAGGTCAAACAGCCGCCATGCTTGAATGATATAGCTGCCGACTGCAGCATACATAAAGCCCGCAAACAGCGGTACGCCGCCAATTTTGGTATAAGCCTCATCCGGATAGCTCCAAGATTGGATATCGCCTGATGTCTTGAACCACTCTAAAGCAAAGCCTACCAAGTGAAACAGCGTAATCGATTTCACTTCATCCCAAGTTTCCAACTTGAAATACAGCATGGCTGCTTGTACGGAGACAGCAAAAATCAGCAGTAGGTCGTAGCGCGAAATTCCCAACCAGCCTGTTTTCGGAACGAGGAACATGGCAATGAAAAACAAGCCTGCAAATAAGCAGGCTCGTGCTTCTTTCAAACCAAAAAACCAAAATTCAACGATAAAGCGTCGCCAACCATGCAAATCCTTGCGTTTGGGATGCTCAGTCAGCCAAGTATCCAGTTTACCCAACATATTTTCAGACGGCCTCTTTATCTTAAAAATGTTTTAGGCAGATTGAATCGGAATGACACGGTTTTGCTTATGTTTTGCGCCACCCTCACAATAGTTGGTTTTGACATAATCTTCAACGATTTGTAAAAACTCGGCAGCGATATTGTCGCCTTTGAGGGTAACTTTTCGTTCGCCGTCTACATAAACTGGCGCAACCGGAGTTTCGCCTGTACCTGGCAGGCTGATACCGATATCGGCAAGTTTGCTCTCGCCCGGACCATTTACCACGCAACCCATTACGGCGACGTTCAATGATTCAACGCCTGGATATTCAGTGCGCCAAACAGCCATTTTTTGGCGTAAATAGTTTTGTACGTCTTGAGCCAACTCTTGGAATACGGTACTGGTGGTACGGCCGCAACCCGGGCAGGCTGTAACCATTGGCGTAAAGGAGCGCAAGCCCATGGTTTGTAGGATTTCCTGACCAACAATGACTTCTTGTGTGCGTGGGGAACCGGGTTCGGGCGTGAGGGAAATTCGAATGGTGTCGCCGATGCCTTCTTGCAACAATACGGCCAAAGCTGCGGTGGAGGCCACAATGCCCTTGCTGCCCATTCCCGCCTCGGTCAGACCGAGATGGAGCGGGTAACGGCAACGGCTGCCTAATTCGCGGTAAACCTGAATCAAGTCTTGTACGGCGCTGACCTTGCACGACAAAATGATTTTGTCTTCAGGCAAGCCCAAGGCTACGGCTTTTTCTGCCGATTCCAGCGCCGAAACAATCAAAGCCTCTTTCATGATTTCTTCAGGCAGTTTTGGTGTGGCAGAAGCTAAGTTGGCATCCATCATGCGCTTGGCAAGGCTTTGATCAAGCGAACCCCAGTTCACACCGATGCGTACGGCTTTATTGTTTTCTGCGGCAGTACGAATCATAAAGGCAAATTTTTCATCGCCTTTTGCACCTTTGCCGACATTGCCCGGGTTAATCCGATATTTGGCCAAGGCTTTACCGCACTCAGGAAATTCGGCCAATAAGCGTTCGCCATTAAAATGGAAATCACCAATCAGGGGAGTGGTGTAGCCCATATCGTCTAAGCGGCTGCGGATTTCAGCTACTTTGGAAGCCGCTTCAGGAGTATTGACCGTAATGCGGACCATTTCCGAGCCGGCATCGCTCAATTCTTTGACCTGTTGGGCAGTTGCTGCGGCATCTGCCGTATCCGTATTGGTCATGGATTGGACAAGAACGGGTGCATCGGAGCCGATGATGAGGTGGTCAATTTTGACTTGATGTGTCTGACGGCGTTTAGGTGTGGTCATTTTAGTTTTTTCCTGCAACAAAAGAGGCGGATCTTTCACCGGCAACACGGTATTTCAAAGGTTCGATAGGTGTGCCGCCGTAATTGGCTTCCGAGCCGGCTGCAATACCGATCCAAACATTGTAAGGCGCGCCGCCTCTCAGACGTTGTTCGCTTCCGGCCGGAACGATACGGCTGAATACTACTTTTCCATCTTTGTCTGTAATGATCAGATTGCTTCGGTATTGAACTTTAATCCAAAGTTCGTCTTTCTCAACTTTGACGGCAGGCTTCTCTTCTTGTACGACGGCGGAAGCTGCTGAGGCAGCTTGATCATTAGTCACTTCAGGCTTATTGGTTATTTCTTTTTTGCCGTCTTCCGTCATTTCGCTAACGGCAACATTATCCGTTTTTAAGGCAGGCGTTTTCATCGTATCAGCAACATCTTTGCTGTTTTGAATATTTGCCTGTTCGTTTTCAAAACTGGATTTGCTTTGCCAAAAGTAAACACCGCCTACAGCCAAAGCCAGTGCGGCTATCCCCAATATCCATTTTGGGAAACCTTGCTTTTCAGTGTTTTGGTAGCTTAAGCCGGTGTTGGCACTGCGTGTTACCGCGTATACATGGTCTTCAAGTTGCGGAGTAATGGAGAGCAAATGTTTGGCGATGGTTTGTTCGTCGATTTTCAAAAATCGTGCATATGAACGCAGATAGCCTGAAACAAAGACTAAACCGGGAAAGCCTGAATATTCCCCTTTTTCCAAAGCATCAATTTGTTCGGCAGACAGTTTCAAACGTGAAGCAACATCTTGAATATCAATTTTGGCATCAGTTCTGTGTTTGCGTAATTCATCCCCCAATGTTTTGGCGGCTTGTGTGTCGTAGTTGATTTTTTCGTTATTTTCCATTTAGTGGCCCGTTGTGACAGTTTGTAGTTCGTCTGAATAGGGGAAGTTTGCCCTAAGTTGGGCTTCGTATTCGTATGCGGCGTGTTTATTGCCCAAGGCGGTAGCCAAACGCCAGCCTAAAAGCAAATCGTCAGCCTGTAGGACATCAACTTTGCTTTGGTATTGACGGAAATAATAGTCGGCATCGTTCAGATTGCCTGCCATCATTTTGGTTCGGGCAAGTTCTTTGAAAGCAGGGAAGAATTGCGGATTCGCTGCTAAAGACCTTTCCAAATAGGCTTGCGCTAAAGAGTATTGGCCTAACCTTGCACTGCAAATGCCTTTATTCATGTTGGCAATAAAGGGGCTTGGGTAGGTTGGGTCAGCCAGTGCTTTGTCAAAATAAGCCAAAGATTCTGCTGGTGCATTCATTTGATTGCACAAGAACCAACCGTAGTTGTTGTTGACTTCTGCGCTATCAGGTTTTAAAGACAACGCTTTAAGAAAGCTTTCCTGGGCTTTGTCTTTGACCTTCAAATACTGATAAATCTCGGCGCGTACCAACCAAGCAAGGTCATTTTTTGAATTGGACTTAAGCGCCTCTTCGATACTTTCGGTAGCTTGGCGGTAGTTTTGGCCGCGCATATATTCCACAGCCAGTTGGGTTTTGATATTAGAAACTTGAATGGCACGTTCTTTAGGGCTTGGGCCGGAAGAGGAAGCGCAGGCTGAAAGAGTCAGTGCGGTAAGTAATGCGAATCCGAACTTGAATTTCATAATTGACCTTATTGTTCGACCAAAATCTGTTGCCATTTTTGTTGGCGGCGTGTTTTATCTTGTACTTGTCCGGCCAGTTGTCCGCAAGCGGCATCGATATCGTCGCCGCGGGTTTTGCGGACAGTAACGACAAAGCCGGCTTGTTGCAGAATATCGCGGAAGACACGGATATTTTCATTGGTAGAACGTTCGTAGCCGGAATTTGGGAAAGGATTGAACGGAATCAGATTGAATTTGCATGGTACGTCTTTAACCAATTCAATCAATTCACGCGCATGTTGTGCTTTATCGTTGATACCGTCGAGCATAACGTATTCAAAGGTAATAAAGTCACGGGGTGCTTTGACCAAATAACGTTGACAGGCCGCCATCAATTCTTTGAGCGGGTATTTTTTGTTGAGTGGAACAATCTGATCACGCACTTCATCGTTAGATGCGTGTAACGACACGGCCAAAGCAACAGGCATTGCATCACGCAGTCTGTCCATTTGTGGAACCATACCTGAAGTGGAAACGGTCACGCGGCGACGGCTCAAGCCGTAGCCGTGATCATCCAGCATAATGCTCAAGGCAGTAACAACATTGTCAAAGTTTGCCATGGGTTCGCCCATGCCCATCATCACCACGTTGGAGATAACGCGTTCGTTTTTTGGGGTAACGCCCATGGCTTTATTGGCCCACCAAAGCTGGCCGATAATTTCAGCGGCAGTCAGGTTGCGGTTGAAACCTTGTCGTCCGGTAGAGCAGAAGGTGCATTCCAATGCGCAACCGACTTGGGAAGAGATACACAAAGTTCCGCGTTCGGCCTCGGGAATGAAAACGGTTTCTACACCGTTGCCCGTACCGACATCCAGCAACCATTTGCGTGTACCATCAGTAGATTCTTGTGCCATCATTAATTTAGGCACTTCGATTGTGGCTTGTTCATTCAACTTGGCGCGCAATGATTTGGCCAAGTCAGTCATTTCTTCAAAGTTCTGTGCACCGGCTTGATGCATCCAACGCATTACTTGCTTGGCACGAAAAGGTTTTTCGCCCATTTCGGCAAAGTGTTGCGTCAGTCCGTTTAAATCATAATTCAGTAGATTGGTTTTCATGTATTTTTATGTTTCTCAGTAAAGCTTTTAAAGCAAAGGGGCTTATTGTGCAGCTTTGCTTTAATAGCCTTTGGATTTTCAGACGGCCTTTAATTTATAGGACATACAAAGCAGTTTTGCCGTCCGATATAGAATCGGACGGCCGTAAAGCGGCTACAGGCTTTTATTCTTAGCGTGGGCAGATTTCGCTTTGGCTGAAGAAGTAAGCAATTTCAATCGCAGCATTTTCAACACTGTCAGAACCATGTACGGCATTAACACTGACAGATTCTGCAAAGTCGGCACGGATTGTGCCCGGAGCTGCATCAGCCGGATTGGTTGCGCCCATCAATTCACGATTTTTGGCAACGGCGTTTTCACCTTCCAATACCTGGATCATAACGGGATTGCGTGTCATGAATTTAACCAAGTCTTCATAAAAAGGGCGGTCTTTGTGTACGGCATAAAACTCTTTTGCTTCACGCTCAGAGAGATGTTTCATTTTTGCTGCAATAATGCGCAAGCCGTTTTCTTCAAAGCGGCTGTAAATCTTGCCGATGACGTTTTTTTCTACTGCATCGGGTTTTATGATGGAAATCGTACGTTCGATGGCCATGTTATGTCCTTGTTTTTATTAATAGGTAAGTTGCCGTAGCCAAGAGGCGAGGGAAGTGTATTCTACCAAATTTCGCCCCTTTTTGGGAAAGGCATTATTTGCTTAAAGTCAGGTGTGGTTGTTCCAAATAGACTTCAGATTGCATTTCGATCATACGGCTGGCTGTACGGGTAAATTCTTCGGCAAAATCGCCTTCAACGTAAATATCGTTTACGCCAACTGCGCTAGTGGCGCACAGCTTCACACGGAAATCGTATAAAACGTCAATTAACCATGTCAGACGGCGTGCTTCTGCTTTTTCTTGCGGGGTTAGACGTTCTAATCCTGAAAGGAAAACCATCTCGTAATGTTCGGCTAAATACAAATAGTCAGCTTGTGAGCGCGGGCCAAAACATAATGCACGGAAATCAAACCAGATGGCGTGTTCTGACTGGGCTTTATGGGGGATTTCCCGTCCATGGATAATGCTGATGCCTGGGTTTAATTCAGAGATTCCGCTCATTTCTTTAAATAAAGCAGCGAGTTTTTGCTCGTTTTCTTCATTATTGGGGACAAAGAAAATTTCGGCAGGACGCAGCGTACGCAAGCGGTAATCTTCGCCGCCATCCACATTTAAAACGGTCAGGTTGGACTCGATAAGGGCGATGGTTGGGAGAAAGCTGCTGCGGTTTTGGCCTTGAGGATAGAGTTCGGATGGGGCGTAGTTGGAAGTGGCTACCAAGACTACACCTTCACTCAACAGGTTTTCCAGTAAACGGCCCAAAATCATGGCATCGGCAATATCGCTGACGTGAAATTCATCAAAGCATAATACGCGTGTTTCTTTGGCAATTTCTGCTGCAACGGCTTTTAAAGGATTTGCTTCGCTCTTTAAAGTTTTCAGTCGTTGATGAATTTCGGCCATAAAGGCATGGAAATGCACGCGGCGCTTACGGCGATAAGGGAGGCAGCCGAAAAAAGCGTCCATCAAAAAGCTTTTACCGCGTCCTACGCCGCCATAAAAATAGAGTCCTTTAGGCACTTGGGGAGAGCGCAGGCTGCGGCCGAGAAAACGGTTGCGTTTGCGTTTGAACATCATCAGCTCGGTCCACAAACGATCCAAATATTCAATGGCTCGTGCTTGGGCTTCGTCGCGGATAAAGTTGGGCTGTTCGGCTGCAGCCTGATACCAAGTCAATGGGCTGTGGTTTTCAAATGGAGGTGGTGTGAATAGTTGGTCTCTATTGCTCATGTGTAACCTTTATTATGCTTTACTGGCGATAGTTGAAACATCATCCGCAATAGTTTGGACAGTACTTGGAATGATGTTTTCATTACAGAATAGTCGGTCTATTATAAATGATTTCAGACGGCCTGAGTTTTTTGTAAAAGCATTGTAGTAGATATAGTTGAAATAGTGTGCGATTAAGGTATGCGTGAAAAGATCTGGCTTTGAATTTCTTGTGAAAACAAAAAAACGCCGCATTTCTGCGGCGTTTTGCTACTAAGTATTAATGAGCACTTTCTTGCAATGCCAAGTCTACACGCTCACGCAACTCTTTACCCGGTTTGAAGTGAGGAACATGCTTTTCAGGCACTTCCACGCGTTCGCCGGTTTTCGGGTTGCGCCCGATACGGGCAGGGCGGTGGTTCAAGTCGAAGCTGCCGAAACCGCGGATTTCGATACGTTGTCCACGAGCCAGTGAGCGGGTCATGGTATCAACCAAGACTTTTACACTGTATTCGACATCTTTAGCCAGCAGTTGGTTGCCATTTTTTTCGGCAAACACTTCTGCAAGGCGAACCATCAATTCAGACTTCGTCATGTCTGCAACCTTATTCTTGGTCGCCGGACAGTTTGGCTTTCAGCAAGTCGCCCAGGCTGGTAGTACCGGCATTGGCAGTTGCAGCGGCGTTAACTGAATTCAGCGCTTCGCGGTTTTCTTTAGCGTCTTTCGCTTTAACAGACAGACGGATGCTGCGGTTTTTGCGGTCAACGGTAACGATAACGGCTTCAACTTCGTCGCCTTCTTTCAGTTTAGTAGTCAGGTCTTCAACGCGGTCAGCAGCGAATTCAGAAGCAGGCAGGTAGCCTTCAACTTCTTCAGACAGAGCGACTACTGCACCTTTGGCGTCAACAGATTTCACAGAACCTTTAACCAAAGAACCTTTGTCGTTTACGCTGATGAAGTTGCCGAACGGATCACCTTCCAGTTGTTTGATACCCAAAGAGATGCGTTCTTTTTCAACGTCGATGGCCAATACAACGGCTTCAACTTCTTCGCCTTTTTTGTATTTGCGTACAGCTTCTTCGCCGGCTTCAGTCCAAGACAGGTCAGACAAGTGAACCAGGCCGTCGATGCCGCCAGGCAGACCTACGAATACGCCGAAGTCAGTGATAGATTTAACTGCGCCGGAGATTTTGTCGCCTTTGTTGTGGTTGGCGGCAAATTCTTCCCAAGGGTTAGCTTGGCATTGTTTCATACCCAAAGAGATACGGCGGCGGTCTTCGTCGATTTCTAGGATCATTACTTCAACTTCGTCACCCAGTTGAACAACTTTGCTTGGGTGTACGTTTTTGTTGGTCCAATCCATTTCGGAAACGTGTACCAAACCTTCGATGCCTTGTTCGATTTCAACGAACGCACCGTAGTCGGTCAGGTTGGACACTTTACCGAACAGGCGGGTACCTTGTGGGTAACGACGGGTCAGGCCGCTCCAAGGATCTTCGCCCAGTTGTTTCATACCCAGAGAAACGCGTTGTTTGTCTTGGTCGAATTTCAGGACTTTAGCTTCTACTTCTTGACCAACTTCCAAAACTTCGCTTGGGTGTTTCACACGGCGCCATGCCAAGTCGGTGATGTGCAACAGACCGTCGATACCGCCCAAGTCAACGAATGCACCGTAATCGGTGATGTTTTTAACGATACCTTTGATAACTGAACCTTCTTGCAGGTTTTCCAGCAAGGCTTTGCGTTCTTCGCCCAAAGTAGCTTCCAGAACAGCGCGGCGGGACACAACAACGTTGTTGCGTTTTTTGTCCAGTTTGATCACTTTGAATTCAATTTCTTTGCCTTCGAAGTGAGAAGTGTCTTTTACAGGACGTACGTCAACCAAAGAACCCGGCAGGAATGCGCGGATGCTGTTGATCATAACGGTCAGACCGCCCTTGACTTTGCCATTGATAACGCCGGACAGGATGTCGCCGTTTTCCATCGCTTCTTCCAAAGCGATCCAGTCGGCAGCGCGTTTGGCTTTTTCGCGGGACAGTTTGGTTTCGCCGAAGCCGTTTTCAACAGATTCGATGGTAACGGTAACGAAATCGCCAACTTTAACTTCAATCTCGCCCTGAGCGTTTTTGAATTCAGCAACATCAATCAGAGATTCTGATTTCAGACCTGCGTTAACGGTAACGAAGTTTTGATCGATGCCGACTACTTCGGCAGTAATCACTTCACCTGGGTTCATCTCTTGCAGGGTAAAGCTTTCTTCCAGCAGCTGGGCAAAATTTTCCATAGTCATATATACTCTTTTCGGTACACCGCCAAGGGGTGCGGGTTAGGTTTGAAATGACCTGCCGTCCTTGGCGCGGCAGGTTGGGAAATGTTTTCAGACGGCCTTGTTATAGGGTTAACAGGCCGTCTGAAATGAAAACTTCGCGATTATACTCCAAATTTTAAACTTTATGATACCAATCAAGCACTTTTTTTACAGCTTCTTCGATAGAAAGGTTATCAGTATCTAAAAGCAGGGCGTCGGGCAGCTGTTTCAACGGAGCAACAGGGCGGCGGCGGTCTGCTTCATCGCGTGCTTCAATGTCCGACAAAATACGCTCGAATGCAACGCCTTCGCATGGGATACCGAGTTGTTTGGCACGACGTTGGGCGCGGACATTGGCACTTGCGGTCAGGAAAATTTTTAATGCGGCATCAGGGAAAATAACCGAGCCGATATCGCGGCCGTCGGCGACCAAGCCTTTATCAGTTAGGAAGTCGCGTTGGCGTTGCAAAAGGGCGGCACGCACTTTAGGCAACTGTGCGACGGCAGATGCGCCCATGCCGATCGCTTCGGTACGGATTTGCTCGGATACATCTTCGCCGTTTAATAATACGGCGCTGCCTTCAAATTGTGCGGGTAAAGTTTCTGCCAGTGTGCTGACGGCATCTTCATCTGTCCAGGCAACATTGTGTTTTTGTGCGTAAAGTGCGGTCAGGCGGTAAAGCGCACCGGAGTCGAGGTAAAGAAAACCCAAGGCTTCGGCTACGCGTGAGGCAACCGTCCCTTTACCGGATGCGCTGGGGCCGTCGATGGCGATAACTTTTTGCTTGAGGCTCATGTGTTCTCCTGAATGCGATAGGTATTTGAATTAACCGTTTATTATACGTTGCTTTGGCCGTCTGAAAACGAAAATTTTTGTGTGATTCAGATTTGAGGGGAAGGCGGCTCGGCCTTATCGGGTATAATGGCCAAAATCATAATTTAACCGCTTTATCTGATTGTTCGGGCCGTCTGAAATAACGGGTCGGGAACGGTCTTAGAATTTAGAAACATTATGTTACAAACCGATAATCTTACTTCTGCACAACCTCAGCGCATTATCACTGCTCAAAATATTTCCGCTCAGGAAGAATTGCTTGAACGCGCTTTACGTCCGAAAACTTTAGACGACTATATCGGGCAGGATAAAGCAAAAGAGCAGTTGGCCATTTTTATTCAGGCGGCGAAAAAACGTGGCGAAGCGCTTGACCACACTTTGTTATTTGGCCCTCCGGGTTTGGGCAAAACTACTTTGGCGCACATTATCGCCAAAGAGTTAGGCGTTAATTTGCGTCAAACCAGCGGCCCGGTTTTGGAACGTGCCGGCGACCTTGCAGCCTTGTTAACCAATCTTGAGCCGCATGATGTGCTGTTTATCGATGAAATCCACCGCTTAAGCCCAGTGGTTGAAGAAATCCTTTATCCTGCGCTTGAAGATTATCAGTTGGACATTATGATAGGCGAAGGGCCGGCCGCGCGTTCGGTCAAAATTGATTTGCCGCCGTTTACATTGGTGGGCGCGACGACCCGTGCCGGTATGCTGACCAATCCTTTGCGCGACCGTTTCGGTATCGTGTCCCGATTAGAGTTTTATCAGAATAAAGATTTGGCGACTATTGTTGCCCGTTCTGCACAATTGTTGCAGTTGGATATGGGCGACGAGGGCGCGATGGAAGTAGCCAAGCGTAGCCGAGGTACGCCGCGTATTGCCAACCGCCTTTTGCGACGTGTGCGCGATTATGCCGATGTGAAAAACAACGGTGTCATTGATGCGGACATTGCCGATGCGGCTTTGAGTATGCTGGATGTGGACGGGCAAGGTTTGGATGTGATGGACAGGAAATTCCTTGAGGCGATTCTGCACAAGTTCAGCGGCGGTCCTGTCGGTTTGGAAAACGTGGCTGCTGCGATTGGTGAATCGACCGATACCATCGAAGATGTGATTGAGCCTTATCTGATTCAGCAGGGCTTTTTGCAGCGTACACCGCGCGGACGCGTAGCAACCGAACGAGCCTATCTGCATTTCGGTTTGAAGGTCCAAGAATAATAATGAATGCCGTCTGAAAACTGCTTTCAGACGGCCTGATACTTTCAATTTCATATGATTGTCGGCAAATATCTGTCGATAATCGGTTAAAATGTCTCCCTTTTCTTTTTTGAAGTTTCCCCATGAATATCTTATCCGTAGAAAATGCTTCTTTTGCCGTCGGCCACGTCGCATTGCTCGATAAAACTTCTTTTCAACTCGACAGCGGCGAGAAAATCGGTTTAATCGGCCGCAACGGTGCGGGTAAGTCTTCGTTTTTAAAAATTCTTGCAGGCGTACAAAAGCTTGATGACGGGCAGATTATTGTTCAAAACAATCTCAAAATCGTTTATGTGCCGCAGGAGTCCTTTTTTGATAAGGAAGCAACCGTATTTGATACCGTTGCCGAAGGTTTGGGCGAAATTCGCGATTTATTGCGTCGTTATCATCATGTCAGCCATGAGTTGGAAAATGGTTCGAGTGAGGCTTTATTGAAAGAGCTTAACGAATTGCAACTTGAAATCGAAGCGAAGGACGGCTGGAAATTGGATGCGGCAGTCAAGCAGACTTTGGGCGAACTCGGTTTGCCGGAAAACGAAAAAATCGGCAACCTCTCCGGCGGTCAGAAAAAGCGTGTCGCCTTGGCGCAGGCTTGGGTGCAAAAGCCTGATGTATTGCTGCTGGATGAACCGACCAACCATTTGGATATCGACGCGATTATTTGGCTGGAAAACCTGCTTAAAGCGTTTGAAGGCAGCCTGGTTGTGATTACCCACGACCGCCGTTTTCTGGACAACATTGCCACGCGCATTGTCGAACTCGATCGCGGCATTCTGCGCTCCTATCCTGGCTCGTTCTCCAAATATAGCGAGAAAAAAGCGCAAGAGTTGGCGGTCGAGGCGGAACATAACCGCTTGTTTGATAAGTTCCATGCTCAGGAAGAAGCATGGATACGCAAAGGCATCGAAGCGCGCCGTACCCGTAATGAAGGCCGCGTGCGCCGTTTGGAAGAGTTGCGCCGCCAGCGCGCCGAACGCCGCAATGTACAAGGGCAAGTTAACTTCAAGCTCGATAGCGGCGAAAAAAGCGGCAAAATCATCGCCGAATTGGAACATGCTTCGTTTGCCTATGGCGACAAAGTCATCATGGACAAATTCTCCGCCATTTTGCAGCGCGGTGACAAAATCGGCTTAATCGGCCCAAACGGCATTGGCAAAACCACCTTCCTCAAGCTGATTTTGGGCGAATTGCAGCCGACCTACGGCAGAATCCGTATCGGCAGTAAGCAGGAAGTTGCCTATTTCGACCAGTTTCGTAGCGCGTTGAACGAAAACGACACCGTGTTTTACACGCTCGGACAGGGCAATGATTACGTTGAAGTCGGCGGTAAGAAAAAGCATGTGATGAGTTATTTGGAAGATTTCCTGTTCCATCCAGCCCGCGCACAAAGTCCTGTTTCATCACTCTCCGGCGGCGAACGCAACCGCCTTTTGCTGGCAAAACTCTTTACCCGTCCTGCCAATATCCTGGTCTTGGACGAACCGACCAACGACTTGGACATCGACACTCAAGAGCTACTTGAAGACTTACTGCGTGATTATCAAGGCACGGTATTTCTTGTCTCACATGACCGTATGTTCTTGGATAATGTGATTACCCAAAGCATTGTTTTCGAAGGACAAGGCCGTCTGAAAGAATATATCGGCGGCTATCAGGACTATATCGACGCAAAATCGCGGGAAGATAAAATTCAGACGGCCTCTGCGCCTAAAGCGGTTGCCGAGCCTGAGAAAGTCAAACCCAAAGCCAACCGCACGGTCAAACTTTCCTATAAAGAACAGCGCGAACTCGATGCCCTGCCTGATGAAATCGCAGCTTTGGAAACCGAGCAGGCTGAAATCAATACCCAGCTTTCCGATCCTGAAATTTTCAAAGATTACGAAAAAGCAGGTGCACTGCAAAGCAGGGCTGAAGAAATTGAAATGCTGCTTTTGGAAAAGCTGGAACGCTGGGAATGGCTGGAAGCGAAACAAAATGGCGAAGCGGTTTAAATTGGGAATTTTGTCCCAAAGTAGGGCAGGTATTTTTCTAAATCATGCCGTCTGAACCCTGAATATTCA
The DNA here is from genome assembly GCF_001810105.1 of Neisseria sp. HMSC068C04. NCBI lineage: Bacteria > Pseudomonadati > Pseudomonadota > Betaproteobacteria > Neisseriales > Neisseriaceae > Neisseria > Neisseria sp. HMSC068C04. The sequence goes on along the minus strand of NZ_KV799919.1, from coordinate 14,051 downwards.
AAAACAAGGTCTACAACCACATGAAAAAAGTCGAGAAAAACGTATTGGTGCTGCATAGTGCTAAGGAAATGTTTGAGCTGGTGGACAAAGTTGAGGACTATCCAAAATTTTTGCCGTGGTACAGCAAGACCGAAGTCATCGAACGCAAAGGCAATGAGCTAAAAGCGCGCCTGTTTATGGACTATATGCGCGTCAAACAGTCATTTGCGACGCACAACCACAATATCCCGGGGCAGGAAATCCGCATGGATTTGCTCGAAGGGCCGTTTAAAATCCTGCGCGGCACTTGGAGATTTATCGATTTGGGCGATGATATGTGCAAAGTCGAATTCAGATTAGAATACGATTTCTCCAATGCCGTACTTTCAGCCATGATTTCCCCGGTGTTCGGACATCTCGCCGGTACGCTGGTGGATGCTTTTATTAAAGAGGCCGACCGCCGTTATGCTTGAGATTGAAATTGTTTACGGACTGGCCGAGAGGCAAGTGTTGAAGAGCATGGCCGTTGTCGAAGGTACAACCGTACGCGAAGCTGCCTTGAAAAGCGGTTTGGAGGTAGAGTTCCCAGAGTTGGATTTACAGCAAGCGCCTTTGGGTATTTTCGGCAAGGCAGTGAAAGACGAGACTGTGTTGCGCGATGGCGATCGGATTGAGGTTTATCGTCCATTGTTGATTGATCCTAAAGAAGCGAGACGTAAACGCGCAGGGCAAGAATAAATCAAAGGCCGTCTGAAACTTTTTCAGACGGCCTGTCAAACTGAAAGAACAGTAATGAGCTTGAAAATTAAATTAATCGTCGGTTTGGGCAATCCAGGCCAAGAATACGAACAAACGCGCCACAATGTCGGCTTTTGGCTGTTGGACGAACTGGCATGGAAATGGAAAGTCAATTTTAAAGACGAAAAGAAATTTTACGGCGAAGTAGCGCGCGCCACTACGCCTGATGGCGATGTTTGGCTGCTCAAGCCAATGACCTTTATGAACCGCTCCGGTCAGGCAGTAGCCGCTTTGGCTCAGTTTTATAAAATCAAGCCGGAGGAAATCTTGGTGGTTCATGACGAGCTGGATATTCCATGTGGCCGTATCAAATTCAAACTTGGCGGCGGCAACGGCGGACACAACGGCCTTAAAGACATTCAGGCTCGTTTGGGTACGCCCAATTTCTACCGCCTGCGCTTAGGCATTGATCACCCTGGCGACCGTAATTTGGTTGTCGGTTATGTGTTGAATAAACCGTCGGCGGAACACAGACAGCAAATTGATGACTCCATTGCCAAATCCCTGCAAGGATTGCCGGCTGTGTTGAATGGCGAATGGGAAGAGGCAACACGTTTTTTACACAGTAAGTAAGCGTACCCAAATCAAACGGGTAGCCTTGCACATCATGTTCAGACGGCCTGAAAACAGACGGCGCAGTCTGACTAGCGATAATCCAATCAAAGAACCAGTAAATATGAACGAACTGACCAACCTTATGCAGACCGAAGCCCCAGGCATTGTTGGCGAAACATTAGACTTCTGCCTTTACGAATGCAGTATTGAAGATGCCCCGGATGCTGAAGAAGTGGCACAATGGCGTGATATTTTGAAGGCACGGGGTGGGAAATTTGTCCGCTTGGCAGATATCTGCCAAACATGGTTGGATGAAGAGGCCGACAAATGAAAGCCTTGCCATTAAACAAATTTACTGCCGCTGCCTTGATCTGGTTTGCCGCCGCCATTTATGCCTTACTTTTCAAAGAGGGCGGCAATAGCGCTCCACCATTTCCCCATTTTGATAAAGTCGGTCATTTCGGACTGTTTTTCGGTCAGGCATGGCTGTGCGCAAAAATATTTATTCAAGACAATAGGAATATTCCCTATAAAGGCATTCTGCTTGCCGCTTTATTGTTTGCAATAGGCAGTGAGTTGGCTCAGGCATTTCTGACTGCTACGCGCCAAGGTTCGATTGCGGACGGCATTGCCGATATGGCAGGTACAGCTGCGGCGCTGTGGTTTGCAGAAAAAGTAAAAGCAGCAAAAAGTTAGACATATTTAAAGAAGTTAAAAGGCCGTCTGAAATCCTGAGAAATAGGTTTCAGACGGCCTTTCGTTACTTGATGCATGAGGCCATTATTGCTTCATGATAAGAATTAGAATGTTACGCGTACACCGGCAGATACTTCGTGAGTATGGAACTTAATGCTATTCATTTTGCCCCAATAGTTGTAGCGATAGCCTGCATCCAAGGCAACGTTAGGTGTTACTTCGTAGCTTACGCCAGCCATTGCTCCAACACCAGTTTTAGTATCACTACGTTCATAATATGAATTAGCTGTCTTGACTTTTGCAGAAGCATGATTAATAGCCACACGAGCACCTACATAAGGTTTTACAGGAGCTTCCAGATCAAAGTCATAAATAGCAGAAACGCCGGCACTGTGGTATTTACCTTCAGCATCGAATGAGGCAGTGTTGATTTTTTCAGACTTATAATGGGTATAGTCAGCGGCAACACGGAAATCACCGAAATCGTAACCGGCAGAAATGCGTGGACTAAAACCTTTAACCGAGCCACTGGCATTATTAGCTTTTTGTTTTACAGTAGCATGACCAGCATCAGCTTGAACATAAAAACCTTTGGTTGCATCAGCCAATGCGAATGTAGGCAGGGAAAGAGCAATCAGTGTTACCAGAACTTTTTTCATTGTTTTGTCCTTAATGTAGGATTAGGAGTAGTGAATAATCGCCGGGATTGTTCATTCCCAACAATTATTCTGATTGTATTTTCTTGTCCTAAATTAAGCAAATCTAAAAATGTTTTAACTGTTGTAAAAAAGCACTTATAAAAAACACTGTAACAAGTCGTTTAAGAACAAACGGCCTTGCTCGGTCGGGCGGAACACAGTCGGGTCTGATTCAAGCAGGCCTTTTTGTCTGGCGGTTTCGATTTGAGCCATGATTTTTGCAGTGGGTACGCCGGTACGTTCCTGCAGCATTGAAGCAGGTACACCGTCGGTTAGGCGTAGGGCATTCATCATGAACTCGAATGGAAGGTCTTCGGCAGCAACGGTTTTGCGTTCAACGGCTTCATGCGGATTGCTTTGCATGGCGGCAAGATAGTCGTTGGGATGGCGACGGCGGACAGTTCGCTCAATACGGTCGGGATAGGAAATTTTGCCATGTGCACCGGCACCTATCCCCAAGTAATCGCCGAACTGCCAATAGTTCAAATTATGGCGGCACTGCATATTAGCTTTTGCAAAAGCCGATGTTTCGTAGTGAATAAAGCCTGCGCCTTCCAATTCGCCATGTACGGCATCTTCAATATCCAATGCTGCTTCATCTTGTGGCAAACCTTTTGGCGGTGTATGACCGAAAGGCGTGTTCGGTTCCATTGTCAGATGATATGCGCTGATATGAGATACGCCTGTTGCGATAGCGGTTTGCACATCGTTTAAGGCCGTCTGAACCGTTTGGTTTGGCAGGGCATACATCAAATCGATATTGACTTTATCAAATAATTTCAATGCAGTATCAATAGCTGTCAGGGCTTCTTTGCCATTGTGAATGCGTCCCAATCGAGCAAGCATATCGTCGTTAAAACTCTGCACGCCGATAGACAGACGCGTAATGCCTGCGTCTTTAAATCCCTGAAACTTCTCAATTTCAAATGTGCCGGGGTTCGCTTCCAAAGTAATTTCCGCTTCGGGTTGCAAACGCACTAATGAACGCACACCGCTTAACAAGCGGTCAATTGATTTCGCTTGAAACAGGCTGGGTGTACCGCCGCCGAAGAATATCGTTTCCACCGGTCTGCCCCAAATATTGGGCAATTCAAGCTGCAAGTCGGTTAATAGAGCATCGATATAGGCTTCTTCCGGCAGGCCGTTTTTGAGGCTGTGGGAATTAAAGTCGCAATATGGACATTTTTTGATGCACCAAGGAATGTGGATATAGAGTGATAAGGGAGGCAGGGCGGTTAGGTGGCCGGGGCGTTGGAAGGTGATTTGGGTCATGGTATGTGTTGAGGTTCAAGGCCGTCTGAAATTTTTAGGCCGTTATTTTAACTGAAATGTCGGCCATGAAAGTAATCAGTAGGAAATTTGCGAAGTCTAAGCGCTCAAAAAGACTTCAATTTCTTCTTCTGATAATTTGGAATTGCAGACGGATTTTATTTTACCTTGTGAGATTTCCAGTAATGCGGGAACAGTTTTGATGCCGTATTGTTCACGAAAAGTTTTTAAAGCTGCTTTGTTGCTGCTGTCAGTAAAGTGAATGGTAAGCTGCTTGTTTATGGAAACGGTAGACAGTTTTGCAACAAAACGGCGGCAGTATGAACAACTTGGTTTGCCTAGAAAGATGATAGCAGTTTCTTGACTGTCAATGAGTTGAAGAAGTTTGTCGGGTGTGGTTGGGATGAAGGCAGCGACGTGTTTTGCAAAGACTGCCAATTCTTCAGGTGTGGGCTTGGGCATGGGAATGAATGTGAGGTAGGCCGTCTGAAGGTTTCAGACGGCCTGTTGTTAAAGTCTTTTGCGTATCCAAGACGAGAGTTTTGGTGCGCCGAATAGCAGGAAAATGCCGATAAAAAGCTGCGCGATGTTGGCAAGTATACCGGCTTGGTTTTGTGCGCCGAGGTCCGCCCAAACGGATGTATGTGTGTCGATAGCAATAGACTGTACAAAAAGATAGAGAGAGAACTGGTAAATTAGGTCGGGGATAGCTTGGAAAACAGTATATATGCCTATTAATACAATACCGGTCGTCAGCCATGGTGCAGGGTGTTTTGGGGCTTCCTGTACGGTTTGCAGATGTTCGGGCAACAGGCGGTTGGCAATGGCGGCAGGGAAACACCATAGCAGCAGCCATGCAATTAAATACAAGCCGTAGAGCATCAGTACGGATGAGATTTGTTTACTGTCATACATGCTTTCTGTCTGTACGAATATGGTCGCGATGCTGCCAAGCGTTTGTACGATACCGATTAAAACGACCAAGCGGATGGCGACAATCAGGATTTGCTTAGGGGACATGGATTTCTTTCATTATTTGTTGGATTTAGAACATCTAAAAAAACGTTTCAGGTTTTCAGACGGCCTGCTATCGATTTATAAGGTTTCGATTTTTCTTAATAGTTCACGCAATGCTTGGGCGCGGTGGCTTTCAGCATTTTTGATTTCAGGATCAAGCTCGGCAGCGGTGCAACCGTGTTCGGTAAGATAGAAATGTGGGTCGTAGCCGAAGCCGTTTGTACCGGCTGCCTCGGTCTGCCATTGTCCGCGCCAGATGCCTTCGGCGATGATGGGTTGCGGGTTGTTTTCGTGGCGGATGAGGACGAGTACGCAGACGTAGTAGCAGCTTTTGTCATCTTTATCGGCAAGATCGGCAGAGAGTTTGGTGTTGTTTGCGGTATCGGATTTGGGGTTTTCACCTGCATAACGTGCGGAGAAAATGCCGGGTGCGCCGTTTAAGGCATTGGTGCAGATGCCGGAGTCGTCGGCAAGTGCGGGTAAGCCGCTGTATTTGGCAGCATGACGTGCTTTAGCCAGGGCATTTTCAACAAAGGTATGGTACGGCTCGGGACATTCGGGCGTATTGAATTGTGATTGTGGCAGGACTTCGATGTTTAAGTCGGCAAAGAGGCGGGAAAATTCTTTGAGTTTGCCTGCGTTGCCACTGGCAAGGACGATTTTTTCAAACATGGTTTTTCCTTAATGGTTTTCGGTTTGCTGCATACGAGCCATTTGTGCGTGTGCTTTGTGGCGGATGTAAAGGGCAAGGCTGCCGATTTGGGCAAAAACGGCTGCAAAGGCAAACAGAAAGGCGGCAACGGCAAATTGTTTGCTGTGAATGCTCAGAAGATAAGCGCCCAACAGAATCAGTACAATAAACATCAGGGTAAACAGGGCGGTCAGGAGCAGATAGGCTTTTTGTCGGGTCATGGCAGCTTGGGTAAGGGGGAAAAATGTTCTGATTATAACGTCAGATTGGGAATTTGAAACCATGCCGTATTCGTTAAAAAGGCCGTCTGAATATTTCAGACGGCCTTAAGTCGAATAACGGATTAACGCAATTCTGTGTGCAGGCGGCTCAACAATGTGGAGGCATCGCTGCCTTTGTATGGGCTGCCGTCTTTGTTCAACAGGTGGAGGCGTGCGCCATTGTTGATAGGCTCAACATATACGATGATTTCAGGATAAGTTTTTGGCGTTTCCACTTTGCCTTTGCCAAATACGCGTTTGAACAGGCCCGGTTTTTTATTGGCAACTGCTTCGCCTTCGGTTGGCGCTTGTTGAACCAAGAAAGCGCGGCGTTCTGCATTTTGACCGATAACAGTCAGGCCGATGCGGTCAAGCGCAAGGGCGGTACGTCGCCAGTTGCGACCGTAATCGCCTGCCAGCAACAAAGTGCCGTTGTCCACACGCGCCAACTCAGACGCATTGCTGCGAGCAGCAACGCTTTGGGTCAGAGCCTGTTCGGCTTGCTGACCGTCAACGCCCAAATATTGCATAAAGCGGGCGAGGAATGCGGCTTCAAGGTTAGGGTCGTTTTCGCCCGGCTGCCACATCGTAGTGTCTTTTTTGCGGTCGGCATAAACTTCTTTCATGCCTTTGTGGACGAAGAAGATGTCGGTCGAACCGTTTTTACCTTGTTCGATGCGGATAATGAACTTGTCGCGTTCGCTGGTAGAGTAGATGCCGCCCAAGCCGACTTTATCCAGCAGGCGGCGCAGGCTGTCTTGAGGGATTTTGGCTCGGTTTTCCGCCCACTCGGTTTCCATTTGGCCGATGGCTGGTTCTTCGGATTTGATGTCGAAGCCGTTTTCTTGCCAGAATACTTTCAGCAACGGCCAAATTTCGCGAGGCGATTTGCCTTCGACAACCAACCAGCGTTGGTTGCCATCACGCTCAAGGCGTACGCCTTTAACGGATTTCAAGACTTCTGAATTGGCAGGCTGTTGTACGGCTTGGGTGCGGCGTTTGTTGAAATCACTGGCACGGACGGCGCCGCTGCCTACCGGTAATTGATAGAGGTTGCCTTGGTCTGGGTTGTTCAAATCAGGTGGTACTTCCAGTTTGACCAAGCGGTGTGATTGACTTTGATAGTCGAGTTTGGGTTGTTCTTTTTTGCTGCCGGAACAGGCAGTCATGCTAATCAGGGCGAGGGCTACTACGATGGGTTTGATATAGGTCATCTTGTTTTCCTGTGGATGAAGTTCTTAACAGGGAGGCCGTCTGAAAAGGGTGTTTGGGATTCAGACGGCCTTATTTCCGGATCAGATTTGTCCTGATTTTTCCAGAGCGGCTCGGACTTTGGCTTGACCGGCTTCGGTCAGTGCTACCAAAGGCAGACGAACATGGGGTTCGCATTTGCCCAATAAGCTCAGCCCCCATTTGGGCGCGGCTGGGCTGGGCTCGCAGAACATGGTGTTATAAATTGGGATAAGTTGCTCGTTTAGACGACGGGCGGTCGCAATATCGCCCTCAAGGGCGGCTCGGCACATGTCGGCAAAGAGTTTCGGTGCAACGTTGGCTGCGACGGTTACCACGCCATGACCGCCACACAGCATGAAAGGCAGGCCGGTAGGGTCATCGCCGGATAAAACGACAAAACCTTCGGGAACGCTGTTGATCAATTCGATGTTGTTGCCGATATTGCCGCTGGCTTCTTTTACACCAACGATATTCGGAATCTCGGCCAAACGCAAAATAGTGTCGTTGCTCATGCTGACGACGGTACGGCCGGGAACATTATAGATAACCATCGGAATCGAAGTGGCTTCGGCGATGGCTTTGAAATGTTGGTAAATGCCTTCTTGCGAAGGTTTGTTGTAGTAGGGAACAACAGATAAGGTATAGTCCGCACCGGCTTGCTCGGCGGCTTTGGAAAGGGCAATGGCTTCGACAGTATTGTTGGCGCCTGTGCCGGCAATAACGGGAACGCGCTTGTTGACGTGTTTGACAGTGGCTTCAATAACGGCCAAATGTTCTTCGACAGGCAGGGTGGCTGACTCGCCGGTGGTGCCGACTGCGACGATGCCGTCGGTGCCGTTTTCAATGTGCCAGTCGATTAAGTCATGAAGTTGTTCGTAGTTGATGCTGCCGTCTTGATTCATCGGAGTAATCAGGGCAACCAGACTGCCTTTTAACATACGGAAACCTTTAATTTTATAGTGTGGGTGAATTATGCAGTGGATTGTAGCTTACTTTGTTGTTTGTGTGAAACATATCCGCTAAGCGGCCTTGCCGTTTAATGGTGACTTGTCATTATCTTAATGAATAATACATTTTTAAATCATTGGTTTGTTTGTTTTGAGATGGAAAAATAATGTCAAGAATTAAAATGTGTTAAGGCGGTTTGAGGCCGTCTGAAAACGGCTGGGCGGAACTTTCAGACGGCCTGACGGTTTTGAATTTGCTGATACATTTCAAATTGGTTAAAATACGCATCTTAATATTTTTTAACGATTCTTGAGAGAAGGTTCAACATGGCCGGAATGACTGAAAAACAAGCGGAATCGCTTGATTTGGTTTATGGTTTGGAAGATAAGCCGCCGTTTGGGAATGCGTTGTTGAGTGCAGTTACGCACCTTCTGGCGATTTTTGTCCCGATGATTACTCCGGCACTGATAGTCGGCGGGGCGTTGGAGCTGCCTGTTGAAATGACGGCTTATTTGGTGTCGATGGCGATGGTGGCTTCCGGTGTCGGCACTTATTTGCAGGTCAACCGTTTCGGGCCGGTCGGTTCGGGCATGTTGTCGATTCAGTCGGTCAACTTCTCTTTTGTTACCGTGATGATTGCACTCGGTACCGGTATGAAAGAGGGCGGTTTGACTAAAGATGTGATGATTTCAACGCTTTTGGGCGTGTCCTTTGTCGGCGCGTTTTTGGTGTGCTTCTCCGCTTGGCTTTTGCCTTATTTGAAAAAAGTGATTACGCCGACTGTAAGCGGCGTGGTCGTTATGCTGATCGGCTTGAGCTTGGTACATGTCGGCATTACCGATTTCGGCGGCGGCTTCGGTGCGAAAGCAGATGGCACGTTCGGCTCGATGGAAAACTTGGGTTTGGCATCGCTGGTGTTGCTGATTGTATTGGTTTTCAACTGCTTGAAAAATCCATTGTTGCGCATGAGCGGTATCGCGGTGGGTTTGATTGTCGGTTATATTGTTGCGCTGTTTTTGGGTAAAGTGGATTTTTCCGCCCTGCAAAACCTGCCGTTAATTACCCTGCCTGTTCCGTTTAAATATGGTTTCGCATTTGATTGGCACGCGTTTATCGTTGCCGGTGCGATTTTCTTGTTGAGCGTATTTGAAGCGGTAGGCGACTTGACGGCGACTGCGATGGTCTCCGAGCAGCCGATTGAGGGTGAGGAATACACTAAACGCCTGCGCGGCGGCGTATTGGCAGATGGTTTGGTGTCTGTGATTGCGACTGCGTTGGGCTCTTTGCCTTTGACTACTTTTGCGCAAAACAACGGCGTGATTCAAATGACCGGCGTGGCTTCGCGCCATGTGGGCAAATATATTGCGGCGATTTTGGTATTGTTGGGCTTGTTCCCTGTTATCGGCCGCGCGTTTACCACGATTCCGAGTCCGGTTTTGGGCGGAGCGATGGTATTGATGTTCGGCCTGATTGCGATTGCCGGCGTGCGGATTTTGGTCAGCCACGGTATTCGCCGTCGTGAAGCTGTCATCGCGGCAACTTCTGTCGGTTTGGGTCTGGGCGTGGCATTTGAGCCGGAAGTGTTCAAAAACCTGCCGGTATTGTTCCAAAACTCAATCTCTGCCGGCGGTATTATGGCGGTATTGTTGAACTTGGTTTTGCCGGAAGATAAAACCGATAAAGCGGTTAAGGTGGAAACCGACAGTTTGGATCATTAAGCAAGCTTTATTCAAAGGCCGTCTGAAGTTTCAGACGGCCTTTGCTTTTTCGGCTATAATATTGTTTTTATTTGTTATCCGAGTGGTTCGGATAGCTCTACCCGGAAAGGTTTTATATGACGGTTTATTCACTTTTTATCACTTGTCCCCGCGGTTTGGAAGCGCCTTTGACGCAGGAACTCGAAAACATGGCATGTCAGGATATCCGCGCTGTTGACGGCGGTGTGGCATGTAAAGGCACGATGGAGCAGGTGTATCGCATCAACCTGCATTCGCGCGTTGCCAGCCGTGTTTTGCTGCGTTTGACCAAAGGCGGTTATCGCAACGAACACGATATCTACAAATTGGCACGAAATCTGCATTGGACAGGTTGGTTTAAACTGGAGCAGACATTCAAAGTCAAAGTCGAAGGCAAGCGCGCCAATTTGAAAAGCTTGGATTTTGTCGGTTTGAAAATCAAAGATGCCGTCTGCGATGCCTTCCGCGATATTTATGACGCGCGTCCGAGCGTGGGCAAAATCAACCCCGATATCCGCATTCATGCCTTTATCGATGAGCGCAATGTAGAAATCTTTATCGATACTTCTGGCGAAGCACTCTTCAAACGCGGCTATCGTCAGGATACCGGCGAAGCGCCATTGAGGGAAAACTTGGCGGCAGGTTTGCTGCTTTTGGCTGGCTACGACGGTACGCAACCTTTCCAAGACCCGTTTTGCGGCAGCGGCACGATTGCCATCGAGGCTGCATGGATTGCGACACACCGTGCGCCGGGCTTGATGCGTCGTTTCGGTTTTGAAAAACTGCAAAACTTCGACAAAGAAAAATGGCAAGCCCTGCGCCGTGAAGCTGAAAAACAAATCAAACCGGCTGCCGCGCCCATTTCCGGCAGCGACAACGACCGTTATATGATCCGCGCCGCATTGGCCAATGCTCAAGCCGCCGAAGTGGATAATTTCATCCGCTTTGACGTGCAAGATGCGCAGGCCGCGCGACCGAACGGCGAACACGGCATTATGATTTCCAATCCGCCTTATGGCGTGCGCCTTGCCGAAATTCAGGCTTTACAGGCGCTTTATCCTCAACTGGGCACATGGTTGAAACAGCATTACGCAGGTTGGCTGGTTGGGATGTTTACCGGCGATCGCGATATGCCGAAATTTATGCGCCTTTCTCCGAAGCGTAAGATTCCGCTGTTCAATGGCAACTTGGATTGCCGATTGTTTTTGATGGATATGGTTAAAGGCTCGAATCGGGGTTAAAACCTGAAATTGAGGCCGTCTGAAAGATGATTTCAGACGGCCTTTTTTTATTTTTTTTGGATAGACTTTGCTATAACGGATTTTGCTTCTCTTTTTTTTAATTTCAAGCCGTCTGAATCGTGTTCAGACGGCCTTTTTATTAGCTTAAAGTCGAACCTATTATAGTAATTTACAATCATTTAAATAATAAAAATCTATTAAATAAGTAAAATACATTGTTAAATAAAAATACCATATCTAGTAGTCTTGTGTTTTAATTCGCACTATATCTTGTGTTTTTTGGTATTGCAATGAGCAGCTTGAAATTTACAATTGAGCAAATTGTATGGCAGGAAGTGCCGGGCGAAGTGTCGCTGGCGTTTCTGTTTTCCGGCTGTCCGCTGCGTTGCAAAGGTTGCCATAGTGCCGATACATGGAAAGAGGGTATTGGCACAGAATTGACCGAGGATTATTTAAAAGGCCGTCTGAAATGCTATCGCGGATTAATTAGCTGCGTGTTGTTTATGGGCGGGGAATGGCAGCCGGAAGCTTTACAGAAAATGCTGGGCATCGTGACGCAGGCGGGTCTGAAAGCCTGCTTGTACACCGGCTTGGAGCGTGAGGAGTTGGAGGCGGTTTCAGACGGCATTCTGCCTTATTTGACGTATCTGAAAACTGGCCGCTGGCAGATGGAGCTGGGTGGCTTAGACAGCCCGATCACCAATCAGAAGTTTGTCGATTTGCGCACGGGTGAAGTGTTGAACCGATTGTTTATCAAAGACAAACCCGTGCCTAAAGTGTTTCCAGTGGCTTCAATTTAGCCCGGTGCTGTATTGCACCGATTTAAATTGAATTTATTGTATTCGCTGACAGCGATGTTTCAGACGGCCTGACCGTCATTGCTTGATAAATCATCCAAACCATATAGGAGAATTAACATGATTCGGCTGCATCCCGAACAGTTAAACGGAAAACTACAATTCATGCGCGACTACATCAGTGCGCAAAACGCGGCGGACGGCTCGAAAATGGACGCCAACGCCAACGTTACCCAGAAAAACATCGCCACGATGGAAGCGGAAATCATGAAAGACTTTTTCGTGCAGATTAACCGAGCCCAAGTGTCGCGCAAAATCGCCGAAATTTTCGACCAATCCGTTGCCGACGAATACATCCGCCAGATTGAGGCACATGAGATTTATGTGCACGACGAAACCAGCCTCAAGCCTTATTGTGTGTCGGTTACGCTGTATCCCTTCCTGCTCGACGGGTTAAGCAAACTCGGCGGCGAATCCAAAGCGCCACAACATTTGGCATCGTTTTGCGGCTCGTTTATTAATCTGGTGTTTGCTATCAGCGCGCAGTTTGCCGGTGCGGTGGCGACAGTGGAATTTTTGACCTATTTCGACTACTTCGCCCGCAAAGACTACGGCGACGATTATTTGGAAACCCACGGCAAAGAAATCGCCAACCACATGCAGCAGGTGGTGTACAGCATCAACCAGCCCGCCGCCGCGCGCGGCTATCAGAGCGTATTTTGGAATATTTCCGTTTACGATCAATACTATTTCGACGCGATGTTTGGCGATTTCGTCTTCCCCGATTTCAGCAAACCGGTGTGGGCGAGTGTGGCGAAGCTGCAAAACTTCTTCCTCAAATGGTTCAATCAGGAACGCACCAAAGCCGTTTTGACCTTCCCTGTCGTTACCGCCGCGATGCTGACCGATGGCGGCAAATGCAAAGACACCGTGTTCGCTGACGTAATGGCGAAAGAGTTGGCGGAAGGCAATTCCTTCTTCGTCTATCTTTCCGACAACCCCGACTCGCTTGCTTCCTGCTGCCGCCTGCGCAATGCCATCGAAGACCGTACCTTCAGCTACACACTCGGCGCGGGTGGCGTGGCGACCGGTTCCATCAACGTCATCACCATCAACATGAACCGGCTGGAACAAGACGGGCGCGACCTTGCCGCTGAAGTCGCCAAAATCCACAAATACCAATACGCCTACCGCAAACTGATGGAAGAATACCAAGCCGCCGGAATGCTGCCCGTATACGATGCAGGCTTTATCACGCTGGACAAACAGTTCCTCACCATCGGTATCAACGGTATGGCGGAAGCCGCCGAATCGCAAGGCATCAAGGTCGGCTACAACGACGACTACATCAACTTTGTTCAAGGCCGTCTGAAAACCATATTTGACGCCAACCAAGCCGCCAGCAAACACTACGGCGTGAAGTTCAACACCGAGTTTGTTCCCGCCGAAAACCTCGGCGTGAAAAACGCCAAATGGGACAAAGCCGACGGCTACCAAGTCAGCCGCGAATGCTACAACTCCTATTTCTACGTCGTTGAAGACGAAGAAATCAACGCGCTCGACAAATTCCTGCTGCACGGCAAAGAACTAGTGGACTGGCTCGACGGCGGCTCCGCGCTGCACCTGAACCTCGACGAAGCCCTACCCGAATCCGGCTACCGCTCGCTCTTGGACATTGCCGCACAAACCGGCTGCAACTACTTCTGCGTGAACGTGCGCATCACCATCTGCAACGAATGCGGCCACATCGACAAACGCACCTTGCACGCCTGTTCCGCCTGCGGTAGCCACGATATTGACTACGGCACCCGAGTGATCGGTTATCTGAAACGCGTATCAGCATTCAGTAGCGGTCGTCGCAAAGAACACGCGCTCAGACATTATCACCGTAAAGCGGCGTAATCGTTGAAAAAAGGATTACTTAAAAAGCAAAGATAGTGTATTGCACAGTCAAATAACTTTACATTTCTTGATGTTGTAATAATGCGCACCCCGACTTGTTCGGGGTGTTTGTTTTGTTTCAAACGGTTTTAATGTTTTTATTTATGTTTTATTTTCAATAAATTGAAAATTTGCCAGGCTTTTGGCCGCGTTAAATCTATTTATATCTTTCCACTTGGAAATCTTGGCCGT
>NZ_KV799918.1:0-17685 GCF_001810105.1 Neisseria sp. HMSC068C04 | reverse complement strand
ATTTTGGGGAATTTTGCAAAGGTCTCGGCCTTTATTATGTCGTTTAAAGCTGTATTACGGTTTACTTAAACAGCAAAATCAGCAGCAAAACAACCGCAATCACACCCAGCCACAGGCTTTGGCGTTGCTGTACTTTGACCAAGTGTACATAGGCATCGCGCATTTCCTGTTGGCGGTTTTCATCAATCAGCGCGCTGATTTTGCGCGGCAGGGAAGGGATGATTTGCGCCCAGTCGGGGGCTTCGTTTTTGAGGTTGCGCCAAAGGGCTTTGGGGCCGACCTGTTCGTTCATCCAGCGCACCAAAAACGGTTTGGCGGTTTTCCACAAGTCCAAATCGGGATCGAGTTGGCGGCCCAAGCCTTCGATGTTGAGCAGCGTTTTTTGCAGCAATACCAGCTGCGGTTGGATTTCGACATTAAAGCGGCGGCTAACCTCAAACAGGCGCATCAGCACCAAGCCGAAGGAAATCTGCGAAATCGGTTTGTTGAACACAGGCTCGCACACGGCGCGGACCGCGGCTTCCAATTCTTCCGCACGCGTGTCGGCAGGCACCCAGCCCGATTCGATGTGGGCGGTGGCGACGCGGTGGTAATCGCGGTTGAAGAAGGCGAGGAAGTTGATGGCGAGATAGCGCTTGTCGTAATCGGTCAGCGTGCCGACGATGCCGAAATCGAGGGCGATGTAGCGGTTGTCGGCGGCGACCAGAATATTGCCGGGGTGCATATCCGCATGGAAAAAGCCGTCGCGGAAAACTTGCGTGAAGAAGATTTCCACGCCGTAATCGGCAAGTTTGTGCAAATCGATGCCGTCGGCTTTGAGTTTGGCAATATCGGATACCGGCGTGCCGTCCATCCATTCAATGGTCAGTACGTCGCTGGTGCAGTAGTCGTAAAACACCTTTGGCACAATCAGCATATCGCTGTTTTGGAAATTGCGCCCGAGTTGGCTGGCATTGGCGGCTTCGCGCATCAAGTCCAATTCATCGTGCAGGTATTTGTCAAATTCGGCCACCACTTCGCGCGGCTTCAAACGCTTGCCGTCTGAAAACAAACGTTCCACCCAGCCTGCACCAAAGCGCATCAGCGACAAATCCTGTTCAATCACAGGCAGAAGGTTGGGGCGCAAGACTTTCACGGCGACCTGTTCGCCAGAATGCAGGCGGGCTTTGTGTACTTGGGCGATAGACGCACTGGCGACAGGCTCGGTTTCAAATTCCGCGTATAAAGTGTCGATGGATTGGCCCAAAGATTTTTCGATTTGCGAGCGCGAAAGCTGCGCGTCAAACGGCGGCACTTTGTCTTGCAGCCTTGCCAGTTCGACCGCGTAATCGTGCGGAATCAAATCGGGGCGCGTGGACAATACCTGTCCGAATTTGATGAAAATCGGCCCCAGGCTTTCCAACGCCAAACGCAGGCGCACGGCAGGCGTCTCGTGTTTGAACTTGGACGACTGCGGCAGCATATTGAGGAAAGTCCGCGCCCAACCCGGACGGACCAGCGAGGCAATCAGCTCGGCAAGGCGGTAGCGGTAGAGCGTGCAGAGGATGGTTTTAATGCGTTTGAGGCGGTTCATGATGGACGCAGATAAATCGAAAAACAGAATTATATAGGAAAAACGGGTAAGGGCTTCAGACGGCCTGAGACTTTTGCAAAAACATTTGCCGCATAGCTAACAATTTTATAAAGGCTAAGGTTTTACCGCCTCAATAAAAAGACGAATATTCGCATCATAAATATTCGTCGGCTACTTGCCCAAACCGCCGATTCAAGACATAATCGGGAAATGTGCAGGAGAGTGTTACACCCAACTACAATGTAACCACCGAAGGCGCAGACACCCTTAAATCGCTCAGGTATCAGGGACTGCACATTGAAACAAACAATCTGGAGAGCGGCGTTAGAATAACGTCCACCGAAGGGGAGAAGGCCGTCTGAACCACCATTCAGACAACCGCGCAAAGCAGTGAGCAGACTGGTTTGCCATCATGCGGATACGGCCGAAAATCTCAGGTTCAAGGACAGATAGGGTCATCCGCGCATAGGTGCGCGGGCGGCATCTGAACAAAAAATCCGGAGAAACTTGAGAATGACTGCTCTGAAAACCACCCCATTTCATCAAGCCCATCAAGATGCAGGCGCGAAGCTGGTAGATTTTGCCGGCTGGGAGCTGCCCATCCATTATGGTTCACAAATCGCCGAACACGAAGCCGTGCGCACCGACGCCGGTATGTTTGACGTATCCCATATGCTCGTTACCGACGTAGCAGGCGCAAATGCCAAAGCCTTTTTCCGCAAATTGATTGCCAACGATGTCGCCAAACTCGCTTTTGTCGGCAAAGCCCTTTATTCCGCTTTGCTCAACGACAACGGCGGCGTGATTGACGATTTAATCGTTTACCGCACCAATGAAGCCGAAACCCAATACCGCATCGTGTCCAACGGCGCGACCCGTGAAAAAGATACGGCGCAATTCCACAAAGTCGGACAAGAGTTCGGCGTTGCCTTCAATCCGCGCTACGACCTCGGCATGCTCGCCGTACAAGGCCCGAAAGCCATCGAAAAACTCCTGACCGTCAAACCTGAATGGGCGGACGTGATTCACAGCCTCAAACCATTCCAAGGTGCAGACTTGGGCAACGACTGGTTTGTCGCCCGTACCGGCTACACCGGCGAAGACGGCGTCGAAGTCATCCTGCCCGGCACCGAAGCTGTCGCATTCTTCAAAGCCCTGCAAGCAGCAGGCGTACAGCCCTGCGGCCTCGGCGCGCGCGACACCCTGCGCATGGAAGCCGGTATGAACCTTTACGGCAACGACATGGACGACAATACCAGCCCGCTCGAAGCAGGCATGGGTTGGACCGTTGACTTGAAAGACGAAAGCCGCGATTTCGTCGGCAAAGCCGCCTTGCTGGCATTGAAAGAAAAAGGCGTTGCCGTCAAACAGGTTGGCCTGTTGCTCGAAAAAGGCGGCATCCTGCGCGCGCATATGGAAGTGTTGACCGACAAAGGCAAAGGCGAAACAACCAGCGGCGTATTCTCCCCAAGCCTGAAACAATCCATCGCCATCGCCCGCGTGCCGAAAGATTTTGACGGCGATACCGCCAAAGTGCTGATGCGCGGTAAGGAAGTGGACGTGCGCGTACTGAAGCTTCCGTTTGTGCGTAACGGTCAAAAACAGTTTGATTAATATCGGTTCAGACGGCCTTTATTGGTTAAGGGCCGTCTGAAAGCAGGTTTTAATCGTCGTCCGATACGGACGTTTGTAGAAAGCATTGAACAAGGCATCTGTGGATATTGATTCATGCAGATGCCGTCTGAAAATAACCCCTATCAATGGAGTATCAAACCATGAGCAACATCCCAGCAGAACTGAAATACGTTGCCAGCCACGAATGGCTGCGCCTTGAAGAAGACGGTACCATCACTGTCGGTATTACCCATCACGCGCAAGAGCTGTTGGGTGACATCGTATTTGTCGAGCTGCCAGAAGTCGGCGCAAACCTGGCTGCCGAAGAGCAAGCCGGTGTGGTTGAGTCTGTAAAAGCCGCATCTGACGTGTATGCGCCGATTGCAGGCGAAGTCGTTGCCGTCAACGAAGATTTGCCAAGCGCTCCGGAAACTGCCAACAGCGACCCTTACGGCGCAGGCTGGTTCTTCAAAATCAAACCTGCCAACCCTGCCGATTACGACGGTCTGCTGACTGCCGAACAATACGCAGGCGAAGTAGCTTGATTTTTGCAAACATTCAAACAGGTTTTTCATCTGTTTGATATTGCAGGTCTTAGGTCGTCTGAAAAATGCTTTCAGACGGCCTTTGTTTCAATTTTTCCTCAGCAAACATGAATTACTGCGAATTTGTCGCCACGTTTCCTGACGATACGGACAACCCCAACAAACATTATCACGACACGCAATACGGTTTTCCGATTGAGGATGACAATGAATTGTTTGAGCGGCTGGTATTGGAAATCAATCAGGCAGGATTGAGCTGGACGTTGATGCTGAAGAAGCAGCAGGCATTTCAGACGGCATTTAAAGGTTTCGACATTGATACAGTCGCTGCATTTGACGAAGCCGACATCGAACGCCTGCTTGCCGATGCAGGTATCGTCCGCAACCGCCTGAAAATCAACGCAGCCATTTATAACGCGCGACAAATCAAGCAAATACGGCAAGAGTACGGCTCATTCAAAAACTGGCTGGATGCTAATCATCCGCTAGACAAGGCTGAATGGGTGAAGCTGTTTAAAAAACATTTTAAATTTGTCGGCGGCGAAATCGTTGGCGAATTTCTGATGAGTACCGGCTACCTGCCCGGCGCGCATGTGGCAACCTGTCCGGTTTATAGGGAAATATTGGCATGTCGTCCAAAGTGGGCGGAGGCCGTCTGAAACAACATCTGCAAGAAAAAACAGTGTTGATATCGATAACACCGAAGGAGTAGAAATGAAACTATCTGAATTGTTCAACCCGAACGAATTTGCCGCGCGCCATTTGAGCTTTGGCGACGAGGCTGCGCTTTTGGAAGCGCTCGGCGAGAAGAGCATGGATGATTTTGTCGGCAATACCGTGCCGCAAAGCATCCGTATGCCATCCGAACTCGATTTGCCAGAGGCTTTGACCGAGGCGGACGCGTTGGCGAAACTGAAAGGCATTGCGTCGAAAAACGTGATCAACAAGTCCTATATCGGTTTGGGTTATTACCCAACCCGCGTGCCGAACGTGATTTTGCGCAACGTATTGGAAAATCCGGGCTGGTACACTGCCTACACCCCGTATCAGGCAGAAATTGCCCAGGGTCGTTTGGAAGCTTTGTTGAACTTCCAACAAGTGTGTATCGATTTGACCGGTTTCCCTGTGGCAGGCGCGTCTTTGTTGGACGAGGCAACTGCCGCCGCTGAAGCGATGGCGATGGCGCACCGCGTGGGCAAAGTGAAATCCGAGCGTTTCTTTGTGGATGCGCGCGTGTATCCGCAAACTTTGGACGTGATGAAAACCCGCGCCAAATATTTCGGCTTTGAACTGGTGGTCGGCGATTTTGCCCAAGCGGACGAGGGCGAATACTTCGGCGCGCTGTTCCAATACGTCGGCAAAGACGGCGATGTGCAAGACTTGCAGGACGTTATTGGCCGTCTGAAAGCCAAAGGCACGATTGTTGCCGTTGCCGCCGATATCATGAGCTTGGTTTTGCTGAAGTCTCCGGCTGAATTGGGCGCGGATATTGCTTTGGGTAACACCCAACGCTTCGGTGTGCCGATGGGCTTCGGTGGTCCGCACGCTGCTTATTTCGCGTTTAAAGACGAGTTCAAACGTTCCGCTCCGGGCCGCATCATCGGCGTATCCAAAGACGCATCGGGCAAACCTGCCTTGCGCATGGCTTTGTCCACCCGCGAGCAACACATCCGCCGCGAAAAAGCGACATCCAATATTTGTACCGCACAAGCATTGCTGGCGAACTTGGCCGGTATGTACGCCGTTTACCACGGCCCTGAAGGCGTGAAACGCATTGCCAACCGCATTCATGCGCTGGCTTCTGCCTTTGCCGATGCGCTGGTTTCAGACGGCCTGAATGTGGTTCACAAAGTCTTCTTCGATACCGTTACCGTCGATTTCGGCAGCAAAGAGAAAGCAGACCAAGTGTTTGCTGCTGCTTTGGAATCGGGCTATAACCTGCGCCGCGTTAACGATACTCAAGTTGCGGCTGCATTCCATGAAACGTCGGCATACGAAGATTTGGTCGATTTGTACCGCGCGTTTACCGGCAAAGATACGTTCACATTTGCCGATGATGTCAAAGGCCGTCTGAATGCCGAATTGCTGCGTCAGGACGACATTCTGCAACATCCTGTGTTCAACAGTTACCACACCGAACACGAAATGTTGCGCTACCTGAAAAAACTCGAAGATCGCGACTTGGCGATGAACCGCAGCATGATTTCATTGGGCAGCTGCACCATGAAACTCAACGCGACTGCGGAAATGTTGCCGATTACTTGGGCTGAGTTCACCGACATCCATCCTTACGCTCCCGAAGCGCAAACCGCCGGCTACCGCGAATTGCTTGCCGATATGGAAAACAGCCTGAAAGCCATCACTGGCTTTGACGCGATTTCCTTCCAGCCCAACTCTGGTGCGCAGGGCGAATACAGCGGCATGCTCTCCATCCGCCGTTACCAAGAAGCCAACGGCGAGGGACACCGCAACATCTGTCTGATTCCAAAATCAGCCCACGGTACCAACCCTGCGACTGCGGCCATGCTCGGTTTGAAAGTCGTCGTTGTCGACACCGACGAACACGGCAACGTCAACATTGACGATTTGAAAGCCAAAGCCGAGCAACACCGCGACGCCTTGTCCGCCATCATGATTACCTATCCGTCCACCCACGGCGTGTACGAAGAAGGCATCCGCGACATCTGCCGCACTATTCACGAAAACGGCGGACAGGTTTATATGGACGGCGCCAACCTCAACGCCCAAATCGGCATCATGCAGCCTGCCGAAGTCGGTGCGGACGTGTTGCACATGAACCTGCACAAAACCTTCTGTATCCCTCACGGCGGCGGCGGCCCGGGCATAGGTCCGATTGGCTTGAAAGCCCATTTAGCTCCGTTCGCACCAGGCCATGTGGTGACCGATATGCACAATGCCAGTGCCGATCAAACTGCCGTGGCTGCCGCAGCATATGGTTCTGCGTCCATCCTGCCGATTACTTGGATGTACCTGACCATGATGGGCAAACAAGGCATGGAGCAGGCGACACGCTGGGCATTGCTCAACGCCAACTATGTCGCCAAACGTCTGAGCGAAGATTATCCGATCCTGTATACAGGCAAAAACGGCCGCGTCGCGCACGAATGTATCGTCGATTTGCGTCCGCTCAAAGCCGAAAGCGGCATCACTGAAACCGACATTGCCAAACGCCTGATGGACTACGGCTTCCACGCACCAACGGTTTCCTTCCCTGTTGCCGGCACGCTGATGATCGAGCCGACCGAGAGCGAAAGCAAAGCCGAGCTCGACCGCTTCATCGCCGCCTTGAAACAAATCAAACAGGAAGTGCTGAAAGTCGAGCGCGGCGAATGGCCGAAAGAAGACAACCCGCTGGTCAACGCTCCGCATACCGCGTCTGATGTAACCGGCGAATGGGCGCATCCGTACTCCCGCGAAGAAGCCGTCTTCCCATTGCCGTTTGTCCGCGAACACAAATTCTGGCCGAGCGTGAAACGGGTAGATGAAGTGTATGGTGACCGCAATCTGGTTTGCTCCTGCTTGCCGATTGACGCATACGAAGATTAAGCCTGAATAGGTTTAAAATTGAACAGGTCGTCTGAAAATGAAAATAGTTTTCAGACGGCCTTTTGTTTGTTAAGATATTTCGCCCGAGAACATACATTTGTTTTTGGTAAAACAACGGATAAGGCATTCGGAAAGATAGACAGCGGATGCCTTTGCTTACGAATAAAACCAAACGGCTTTCCATAACGATAAGCAAAAGGCCGTCTGAAAAACAGGAGAATACGATGGACGAACTTTTTATTCAAACGCTGACGATTGCCGGCTCCGATTCCGGCGGCGGCGCGGGCATACAGGCGGATTTGAAGACATTTCAGATGCGCGGCGTGTTCGGTACCAGCGTACTGACCGCTGTTACCGCACAAAATACTTTGGGTGTATCGGCAGTGCATCCGATACCGACCGACATGATTGCCGCGCAAATTGCCGCGATTCAGGAGGATTTCCAAATCCGCGCCTATAAAATCGGTATGCTGGGTACGGCGGAAATCATCGAATGCGTGGCAGAACAAACTGCCGAATGCGACTTCGGTAAACGCGTATTGGATCCGGTCATGATTGCCAAAGGCGGCGCGCCGTTGTTGGAAAATTCAGCCGTCGAAGCCATGAAACGCCTGCTGCTGCCGCATACGGACGTATTGACCCCCAATCTGCCCGAAGCGCAGGCTTTGACGGGTATCAATATTGAAAACCGCCAAGATGCGGAACGCGCCGCCAAAATTCTTCAGGATTGGGGCGTGAAAAATGTGGTGATTAAAGGCGGCCATCTTGCCGACAGCCAAAGCGAATATTGCACCGACTGGCTGTTTACGCCATACGAAACCATCGAGCTGAACAGCAAACGTTTCCCAACGCCGCATACGCATGGCACGGGCTGCACGTTTTCTGCCTGCATCACTGCTGAGTTGGCAAAAGGGTTTAGCGTGCCTGAGGCGGTTCAAACGGCAAAAAACTATATTGCCGTCGCCATTTCCCATCCTTTGGGCATCGGGGCAGGGCACGGGCCGGTCAACCACTGGGCGTATCGGGACGAATAATGCGTTTAGTCCGATTGTAATTGATTGTATTTTTCAGACGGCCTGACTAGGTTTATCATTTGAAATTGTTTACAATATCGGATTAATGCTTTTACGGATAAAAAAGACACCATGCAAGTTACTTCAAAATGGATAGACGGAATGTGCTTCGTTGGTACAACGGCAAACGGACACAGCGTTGTGATGGAAGGCGCGGCGGCTGAAGGCGAAGCCAAACGCGGCCCCAGCCCGATGGAAATGCTGTTGTTGGGTGTAGCGGGCTGTTCCAGCATCGATGTCGTGATGATTGCCGAGAAGCAACGCCAAAAAATCACCGACTGCCGTGCCGAAGTGACTGCCGAACGCGCCGACACCGCGCCGCGCGTGTTTACCGAAATCCATATCCATTTCAAAGTGTATGGTCGGGATTTGCAAGAAAGCGCGATTGAACGCGCCGTACAGATGTCTGCCGAAAAATATTGCTCCGCATCGATTATGCTGGGCAAAGCGGCAAAAATGAGCCATAGCTTCGAGATCGTCGAAACAGAATAGGACGGTTCCAGGGTGGGCGTGCCGGAGCGTGAACCGACTACCCACAAAAAAAGCAGATATATTCACGCATTAACATGAATATATCTGCTTGCTTTTTATTCCTTTTTCTTCTCTCTCTATCAGCCTTTATAACTTGGCTTGTTGATCTCATTGTGCAAGTTTCGTTTAACATTGTCAACAATTTTTAATTATATTTTAAACAACCCCGAAAGATGCTGGTTTGTAAACGCTTGCGCCTTGATACGGATACTGGGGAAACATTATGGATTATGAAAATAATACCAACGTTGCGCCTGCAACTTCATCGCTTATTTTGGAAGAGCGTCACGATTCCGAACTCTTCCGCGTGTACGCATTGATTTTGGACGGCATTACCGATCATCTGCTGTTGCCGGGCAAAAAACTGACCGAGTCCGAGCTTTGCCGACAAATGGTTTGCTCCCGCAATACCGTGCGTGGCGCATTGTCGCTTTTGGCGCACGATAAAATCGTCGATTTGCAGCCCAACCGCGGCGCATTTGTCCATGTGCCGGATTTGAAAGAAATGAAAGACGTATTCAACACGCGTATCGAAATGGAAAGCATGATTTTGAGCGTCCTCATCGATATGCCTGATTTGGAAACGCGTCTGCAACCGCTTTACGCCATGATTGAGCAAGAGGGCGCAGCTTCCGAAAGCGGCGACCGCGTGGGTTGGAACCGCCTGTCCAATGCCTTCCATGTCGAATTGGCGCGGCTGCTGGATAATAATGTCTTGTTTGAAATCATGAATACTTTGTGCGCGCGCTCTTCATTGATTGTGGCCGTTTCCGATCCGCTTCGCAAAGAAAAGCGCAACATCGATTCCAATTCGCACCATGAACACCGAGAAATCCTCGATTTGCTGCTGGCAGGCAAGCGCAACCGTGTGACCAAAGTCATGCGCCGCCACTTGGGCGCGTGCATGGAACGCTTGGAACAGAAACTCGAGATGTAATCGGTTTGACAATAACAAGGCCGTCTGAAATATTCAGACGGCCATTGGTTTATCCCTATAAAACGAAACGCCATGAAACCCAAAATCCAAAGACACGAACATATCCTCACCCTCGTCCGCGAACATAACTTTATGACGGTGGAAGAGTTGGCGGCGAATTTGGATGTGACGCCGCAAACCATACGTCGCGATGTGCAGGAGTTAAGCGAGACCGGACAACTCAAACGCTATCACGGCGGCGCATCTTTGGGCGACGTTTCAGTCGTAACGGCAGGGCAGGAGCGGCGCAACCATCAGCAGCAGGAAAAAAACGCCATTGCCCGTTTGATTGCTTCCACCATTCCCGACAATGCCTCGCTGTTTATCAGCATCGGTACCACCATGGAAGCCGTCGCCGCCGAGTTGGTCAGACAGCGTAAAAACCTGCGGATTATCACCAACAACATCTACGCCGCCTCCATCACTGCGGCGCGTACCGATTACACGGTCATCATCGCTTCCGGCGTGGTCCGTCCCTTGGATGGCGGTATTACCGGCGTGGCGACCGTCGATTTTATCAACCAATTCAAAGTCGACTATGCCATCATGAGTACCCACGGCATAGAAAACGACGGCTCGCTTTTGGATGACGATTACAAGGAAGTCAGCGTCATGCAGGCGATGGTGAACAATGCCCGCGTGCGCTATCTTGGCGTTGATCACAGCAAGTTCAACAGCAATGCCTTGGTCAGGCTGGGCGATATCGGTGCATTCGATAAGCTGTTTACCGACCGCACACCATCCGCCGCCATGCAGAAAACCCTAAACGAGCGCGGCGTAGCGTGGCAGGTTGCCGACCCTGTATCAAAGTAGCCAAGTCGGGTACAATTGAGCCATCATTCCATTCCTTTCAGACGGCCTGATTGAATGCTCAGGCCGTCTGAAAACAGAAAATCATTTTCCTATCAAAGAAATATTATGTTGAATAAAGACCAATTCGCGGACAACCATTTTATCCGCACCATCATTGAAGAAGACCTCAAAAGCGGTAAACATACAGCCATCCAAACCCGTTTCCCGCCCGAGCCGAACGGCTATTTGCACATCGGCCACGCCAAATCCATCTGCTTGAACTTCGGTTTGGCGTATATTTACGACGGATTGTGCAACCTGCGTTTCGACGATACCAACCCCGAAAAGGAAAACGACGAATACGTCAACGCCATCAAAGAAGACGTCGAGTGGCTCGGTTTCCATTGGGCGGGCGAGCCGCGTTTCGCTTCCAATTATTTCGACCAGCTTTACGACTACGCCGTCGGTTTAATCAAAGACGGCAAAGCGTATGTCGATGATTTGACACCCGAAGAAATGCGCGAATACCGCGGCACGCTGACTGAAGCGGGCAAGAACAGCCCTTACCGCGACCGCACCGAAGAAGAAAACCTCGACCTGTTCACACGCATGAAAAACGGCGAGTTTCCCGACGGCAGCAAAACCTTGCGTCTGAAAATCGACATGGCATCGGGCAACATCAATATGCGCGACCCCGTCATCTATCGCATCCGCCGCGCCCATCACCACAACACCGGCGACAAATGGTGCATCTACCCGATGTACGACTACACGCATTGCATTTCCGATGCTATCGAAGGCATCACGCATTCCTTGTGTACGCTCGAATTTGAAGCCCACCGCCCGCTTTACG
Source organism: Neisseria sp. HMSC068C04 (assembly GCF_001810105.1). NCBI lineage: Bacteria > Pseudomonadati > Pseudomonadota > Betaproteobacteria > Neisseriales > Neisseriaceae > Neisseria > Neisseria sp. HMSC068C04. The sequence goes on along the minus strand of NZ_KV799918.1, from coordinate 6,161 downwards.
ACTGGGTGTTAAATAATATTTCTAAAAATGCAAATCTACTTAATAGGATTGATATAATTATTAACGATTTATATAAAATAAAAAAATTAACGAATCAAGATAACGAAATGTCTTATTCTTATAATGCCCATCCTTTTGTTAAACCGAGTGAACAAGAGTTTGATAAATCTAATAAAAGAGTGGATGAAATATGGAAGTTAGAGGAAGGCGTTATAAAGTCGATTAAGGATCTTAGTCGTGAAAATTTACTTCATTCTTGGAAAGAAGAATTGGAAGCGATTACTGCCCCTTATCAGTTGAGTAGTGTTCCTGTTGTAGATTTTAGTATTCAAATATTAAAGGAGATAGTTGATGTAATTGATCCGCGTCCGCGCCAATACGAGTTTTCCCGTTTGGAGCTTTTGTATTCCATCACGTCCAAACGCAAGCTGAACCAACTGGTTTTAGACGGCCACGTTGCCGGCTGGGACGACCCGCGTATGCCGACCATTTCCGGTATGCGCCGCCGCGGCTACACGCCCGAAGGCCTGCGCCTGTTTGCCAAACGCGCCGGTATTTCCAAATCTGAAAACATCGTCGATATGAGCGTATTGGAAGGTGCGATTCGCGAAGAGCTGGAAAACTCCGCCCCGCGCCTGATGGCGGTCTTGAACCCGCTCAAAGTTACCCTGACCAACTTTGAAGCCGGCAAAACCCAAAGCCGCCGTGCCGCGTTCCATCCGAACCACGAAGAAATGGGCGATCGCGAAGTACCTGTTTCACAAACCATCTATATCGAAGCCGATGACTTTGCAGAAAATCCGCCTAAAGGCTTCAAACGCCTGATTCCCGGCGGCGAAGTGCGCTTGCGCCACGGCTATGTCATCAAGTGCGACGAAGTAGTAAAAGACGAAGCAGGCAATGTGGTTGAACTCAAATGCAGCATCGACCACGATACCTTGGGCAAAAATCCCGAAGGCCGCAAAGTCAAAGGCGTGATTCACTGGGTGTCTGCCGAACACGCAGCCGAAATCAAAGTCCGCCTCTACGACCGCCTCTTTACCGTCGAGCGTCCCGATGCCGTGCGCGGCGAAGACGGCAACTACCTGCCGTTTACCGATTTCCTCAACCCTGAATCCATTAAGGAAATCACTGCCTACGCCGAGCCTGTCGCAAAAGATTTGCCGGTGGAGAGCCGTTGGCAGTTTGAACGCATCGGCTATTTCGTCACCGACCGCAAAGACCACAGCAAAGACACACCGGTGTTTAACCGCACTGTGACACTGAAAGATTCTTGGCAGGCAAAATAATTGGTAAGAAGGCAGTCAGTATGCACTGGCTGCCTTTATTGTGTTTAAATTTTTGATTTTATAATAGGAATTTTATGGAAAACCAAATACCCACTTCACAGGAAGTTCGATATCACGAACCCAAACGCCTTCCTGCTTCTGCAGGCATCAAGTGGATTACCGACGCTTTCGGTATTTTCAAACTTCATTCGTGGAAATGGATAGGCGTATTATTGGCTTATATGATCGTAGGCTTTGTGGTTTCTATTATTGACTTATTAGGAATTAATGCGCTTTCTAGTTTAAAAGGTATTGTATTCAGCTGGGTGGGTTCATGCTTAGTAGGCGGAGCTATGTATGTTGCTAACAATATCAATAATGGAAAAGCATTTGATGTGAAAGATTTTTTTATTGTTTTTTTAGATAAAAAAATGAGTTTTTTCATTTTATTGTTACTTCAGGTGCTGTTCAGTATAGCTGTTAGTTTGCTTATCATTCCGTTATATTTTGCAGGTCATTGGGCAATGATGATAGGTGTTGTATTGATTGTAATTGTCCTTTTGTCTATATTTTTATTAACCCCCGCTTTGATTGTTTTAGATGGTCTGAAGCCATGGGAGGCTATTAAAGCTAATGTTAAAGCGACTATGTGTAATATTCCTGCAATATTAGTTTATGTTGTAGGTGTGGCTCTCTATTCTTTTATGTGGGGCGTATTAGGCAGCATGTTAGGCCAGTGGATTATCATGATCATACTTTTACTATTCCTACCTGTCAGCGCAGTTTTACTGCTGGCTCCTTATATTGCTTACCGCAGTATTTACCCTAATGGTCGTATTGTAAAATCCTAAGTGAATAAAGGCCGTCTGAAACATTTTCAGACGGCCTTTGTCGATAAAAGGGATGAGATGGAACGTTATTCTGTACATTTGAAACTGCTGGGAATGGCGGTGTTGTGGGGTGCGTCCTGGCCGATGGGGCGGATGCTGGGACAGTCGCTGCCGCCGCTGACGGGCGGGGCGGTTCGGTTTGTGCTGGCTTCGGTTTTGTTGTTGGGCTGGTTGTTTGCACGCAGCAGGTTTGCGACTTTGGCGGCTTTGTCGGCGCGGCAATGGCTGGGCTTGACTGCGGCCGCTTCTGTCGGCGTGTGCGGCTATGCGGTGTTTTTTATGCTGGGTTTGCAGACTATGCCGGCAGGCAAGGCGGCGGTGGTCGTGGCAGTGAATCCGGTATTGACGCTGCTGTTGGCGACTTGGTTTTTCGGCGAGCGTTTAAATGCGAAGATTTTGGCAGGTATGCTGCTGGCGGTCGGTGGTGCCATTATGGTGGTAACGCAAGGGCAGCCGTTGACAGTTTTATCGGGCGGTATCAATGCAGGAGAGTGGCTGATTTTTGGTTGCGTGGTTTGTTGGGCGGCTTATACTTTAATCGGGCGCGCGGTTTTGCGCGGGATAGATGCGCTGACGGTAACGACGGCAACTTCGTTCATTGGTGCGTTGATGTTATCGGCGGTGGCGTTGTGGACGGACGGAATGCCGTTTGAGGCGATAGCGGCAATGGATGGGCGAGGCTGGACGGCCTTGGCGTGGCTGGTTATCGGTGCGACGGTATTGGCCTATGCGTGGTATTTCGAAGGCGTGAAGACTTTGGGTGCAGGCAGCGCAGCGGCGTATATTACGCTCGTGCCGATTTTCGGTGTACTGTCTTCGGCGTGGTTTTTGGGCGAACCGCTGCATATTTCGCTGGTTGCAGGTTGTGCGGCCGCGGTCGGCGGCATGACGTTGATGCGGTACGGGCAAAAGGCCGTCTGAAGTTGGGCAAATACTCGGATTTTTGATGATAAGATTGCGGTTGCCACGTTACTTCCAGTCGTAATCTTATTGAAGGCTAAGACCAAGTCACGGCTTTAGTGTTCGATTTAAAAATTTGACACCCTGCCTCCAACTGCCTAAAATTCAACTTTCTCAAAAATCTACCGTATCCTGCGGCACGATTTCATACTTTCAGACGGCCTTTGTGCCATCTCTCTGATACCATTCAAAATATATCAATACTATGCACGTTTCAGAACTCCAAACCCTCCACATTTCCAAACTCTTGGAAATGGCAGAAGAACATGGCATTGAAAACGCCAACCGTTTCCGCAAACAAGACCTCGTTTTTGCCATCGTCCGCCAGATGATGAAGCAGAATGTCAGCTTCACCTGTTCCGGTACGCTCGAAATTCTGCCCGACGGCTTCGGTTTCCTGCGCAGCGCAGATACTTCTTACCTTGCCGGCCCTGACGATATTTATGTTTCGCCCACGCAAATCCGCCGCTTCAATCTGCACACCGGCGACACCATCGAAGGCAGCGTGCGCGTACCTAAAGACAACGAGCGCTATTTCGCGCTTGTCCGCCTCGATACCATCAACGGCGATCAGCCCGAAGTCTGCAAACACAAAATTCTCTTTGAAAACCTCACGCCTTTATTCCCAACCGAACAATTCAAACTCGAGCGCGACATCAAAGCCGAAGAGAATCTGACCGGCCGCGCTATCGACTTGGTTTCCCCAATCGGTAAAGGCCAACGTGCATTGTTGGTTGCGCCGCCTAAAACCGGTAAAACCGTGATGTTGCAAAACATTGCCCACGCCATTACCGCCAATTATCCCGATGTCGAGCTGATTGTCCTGTTGATTGACGAGCGTCCGGAAGAAGTGACCGAAATGAGCCGTTCTGTACGCGGCGAAGTGGTTTCCTCTACGTTTGACGAGCCTGCGCAACGCCATGTACAAGTGGCCGAGATGGTGATTGAAAAAGCCAAACGCATGGTTGAACACAAAAAAGACGTGGTGATTCTGCTGGATTCGATTACCCGTTTGGCGCGTGCTTACAATACCGTCGTGCCGACTTCGGGCAAAATTCTGACCGGTGGTGTCGATGCCAACGCTTTGCACCGTCCGAAACGCTTTTTCGGCGCAGCGCGCAATGTGGAAGAGGGCGGTTCGCTTACCATTATTGCGACGGCACTTGTTGAAACCGGCAGCCGTATGGACGACGTGATTTACGAAGAGTTCAAAGGCACGGGCAATATGGAATTGCACCTTGACCGCCGTATGGCAGAAAAACGCTTGTTCCCCGCCATCAGCATCAACAAATCCGGTACGCGCCGCGAAGAATTGCTGGTGCCGAACGATCAGTTGCAACGTATGTGGCTCTTGCGCAAATTCCTGCATCCTATGGACGAAATCGAAGCGACCGAGTTTTTGGTGGGTAAACTCAAAGACTCTAAAAACAATGACGATTTCTTTGAATTGATGCGCGGTAAATAAGCATAAGGCCGTCTGAATTTGTTTCAGACGGCCTTTACTTTGCTTGAGGAACCTTTATGACCATCCGAATGAATTGGCAAAACTTATTATCCACCCAACGTTTCCGCACTAAAAACGGCGAAATCGTGCCGACCGTTACCCCTTCGACTCAGGAAGGTGCCGATGCCTTGCGTACGGATTTTCACATCGACTACGACCGGGTTGTTTTCTCCGGAGCCTTCCGCCGCCTTGGCCGTAAAACGCAGGTGCATCCGCTGGCGCAACATGACTTGACGCACAACCGCCTGACGCACAGCGTTGAAGTTGCCAGCGTGGGCAGGAGCTTGGGCAACCGCGTGGGTGTGATGTTGCACAACGGCGGTTTTCTGCCGCAGGGCAATACGCCCAGCGATATTGGCGCCGTGGTGCAGGTTGCCTGTTTGGCGCATGATTTGGGCAATCCGCCGTTTGGCCATACCGGCGAGGATGCTTTGCGTGATTGGTTCAGACGGCCTGAACATCAAATTTATCTGAACACATTAAACGAAGCGGAACGCAACGATATTCAAACCTATGAAGGCAATGCGCATAGCCTGCGTATCGTCGCCAGCCTTGAAATGTATCCGGAGGCGGGCGGAATGCGCCTGACTGCGGCAGCCATTGGCGCATTGCTGAAGTATCCGTGGACAACGCAACATCCGAACGGCAGAAAGAAATTCAATATTTATCAAACAGAGTTGCCATTTATCCGTCAAGTTGCCGACGAATTGGGACTGGTTTCCGCAGGAATAGACAGCTGGGCGCGCCATCCTTTGTCTTATTTGATGGAGGCTGCCGACGATATTTGCTATGCCTTGCTGGACTTGGAAGATGCCGTCGAATTGGATTTGCTCACGGATACGGAAGTGGAGAGTATCTTGTCCGAGCTGACCTTTGCTGAAAGCGCATGGCACGCCAGCTCCAGCCGTCAGCGTTGCGCTATGTTGCGCGGCATTGCGATCGGCAAGGCGATTGATGATGTCGCGCAAACCTTTATGCTGCATCAGTCCGATTTACTGGACGGAACATTCAAAGGCAAAGACTTGCTTGCTCTGTGTAGCCCGCAAGTGCAAAATACTTTGGCAAAAGCAAAAGAGTTGGCGCAAACACGGATTTTCCGCCATCATACCAAATTGTTAACCGAGATCGCCACGTTCCCATGTTTAGGATCTATCTTGGATTTACTCGTCCCTGCCGCTTATGCCCTGATTGCTGAAAAACAGTTGGCAACGCGTCAGTCTTTGGCGTTGGAATTATTGAAAAAGCACAATCCGATTCTTCCTGAAGACAGTCTGTATCAGGCTTATATGAAAATTTTGGATTTTGTCGGCGGCATGACCGATAACTCCGCCGCCAAAATGGCGCAGGATTTATCAGGAGTAGGGATTTTACGTTAATTTTATATTTTTTAATTTCAATTAGTTAATTAAAAATATAAAAAATATCTGCGAAAAGAGTAGACAGGTTTCAGCAAAGCCTATATCATTCGGTCTTCTTGATTCACAACGCACTAGCGAAGTGATGAGGATGCACCCGTAGCTCAGTTGGATAGAGTATCTG
>NZ_KV799917.1:0-17650 GCF_001810105.1 Neisseria sp. HMSC068C04 | reverse complement strand
GGTGGTGATGCTGTTGGTTTCGATAGTGGCGACGTAAATATTAGGCCATCTGAAAGATACTTAAGATCAGTTTTCAGAGGCCTTGTTGTAAGATGAATTTTTGATATTGGCGTACTTTTTTAAATACAGATAAAATCCCTGCTAATTATTTATAACGATATTTTTAGGATACACAGTGCTTGCTTTGGATTATTGTCATCAAAAGGCTACAGAAAGCCATTCCAGTTTTTTATCCGGCTTTCGTTTTTTATCGGTAGAAAAACGAAATGCGATCACTGTTTTATATGCTTTTTGTCGCGAACTAGATGATGTGGTTGATGGCTGTACCGATCCAAATGTCGCTCAGATAACGTTGAATTGGTGGCGCAGTGATTTGGAGAAAGTCTTTAACAATGAGATGCCTGAGCATCCCGTTCATCAGGCTTTAAAAGATATTCGGGTAAATTTTAACTTGCCGAAGAATGAATTTGAAGCTTTGATTGATGGCATGCAGATGGATTTGGAGCAGGCTCGTTATGGTAGTTTTGATGAGTTAAAGCTGTATTGCCACCGTGTTGCAGGGGTAGTGGGTTGCCTTATTGCGCGGATTTTAGGTTTTTCCAATCCGAAAACTTTGGAATATGCGGACAAGATGGGCTTGGCTTTGCAGTTGACGAACATTATTCGCGATGTAGGCGAAGATGCGCGACAGGGAAGAATTTATCTACCGATAGAGGAAATGCAGAAGTTTGACGTACCTGCCAACGTCATTATGCAGTGCAAACCGACAGACAATTTTGCAAAATTGATGCAATTTCAAGTGAATAGGGCGCGAGAAACTTATCGTGAAGCGATGTTACTTCTGCCGGCTGAAGATAAGAAATCTCAAAAAGTCGGCCTGATTATGGCGGCTATTTATTATGCGTTGTTGAATGAAATTGACCGTGATGGTGCGCAAAATGTGTTGACTTATAAAATAGCGATTCCTTCTCCCCGTAAAAAACGTATTGCTTTGAAAACTTGGCTGTTTGGATTTAAACCATGAATACTAAGCGTCCAAAAATTGCTGTGATTGGTGCCGGTTGGGCAGGTTTGTCTGCGGCGGTTTCCCTGATTCATCGAGCCGATATTTCTTTGTTTGAGGCCGGGAGACAGGCTGGCGGTAGGGCGCGTGCCATAGCAGGGAAAGATGGTGGATTCAGCTTTTTGGATAATGGGCAGCATATCTTGTTGGGTGTGTATCATGGTGTTCAAACTTTGATGCAACATATTAGCGTTCAACCTGAATCAGCCTTTTTACGCCAGCCTTTGCGATGGTACATCCATGAAGGATTACAATTTCAGACGGCCTCTCTGCCTGCGCCTTGGCATTTGCTTGTCGGTATCTTGCGTGCGAAAAATCTTTCTTTTTCATTGAAAATCAAATTGCTGTCGGATATGTCGGCTTTGCAACGTTGGGCAGCTCATCATAAAACCGATTTGACGGTTGCAAAGTGGTTGAGAACACGAAATGTTCCCCGCAGTCTGCTTGGCCAATTTTGGCAACCTTTGGTTTGGGGTGCTTTAAATACGCCGTTAGAACAGGCATCGCTGCGCATTTTATGTAATGTATTGAATGATGGCGTATGGTCTGAAAAGGCGAATAGCGATTATCTTTTGCCTAAGCAGGATTTAGGGTGGATCGTAGCCGAACCAGCTTTGGAATTTCTGCTCAAACATGGTGCAAAGATACATCTTGAAACTCGTGTTTCACATTTAAGCCATCATATTGATGGCCGAATTGAAATCAATGGTGAAGTATTTGATGCGGTGATTTTGGCTGTTGCGCCATATCATGTTGACGCACTTCTGCCTAAAGATACGCCTGACTATATTCAGACGGCCTATCAATCGTTGCACTATCATGCGATTACCACGGTTTATTTGCGTTATGCCCAAGCAGTCAAACTGCCTGCACCTTTAACCGGGTTTTCTGATGGTACGGCGCAATGGGTGCTGCATCGGGGGGCGTTGGGTTTGCCGGATAATGAAGTTGCGGTTGTCATTAGCGTTTCCGATTACACCGATGCTTGGAAGGATAAAGATTTGGCCGAGAAAGTTCATGCGGACATTAAGCGGGTTTATCCGGATTTGGGCAAGCCTGAAGCCGTACGCATTATTACGGAAAAACGCGCGACTACGGCGGCAACGGTTGATTTTGTACAACCTGATTTCTCATGGTTGCACCATCGCCGTATTTATCCAGCCGGCGACTATCTCCATCCGCGCTATCCGGCAACATTGGAGGCTGCTGTTCAGTCTGGCTTTGCCGTGGCTGAAAAGCTGATGCTGGATTTGCGGTTTGAATAAACTGAGGCCGTCTGAATGTTCAGACGGCCTTTTTGACTTTACAAAACTTACCAAGCCGATACAATATCCGAAACCATAAAGTTCAAGGAAAAGTCATGACGACATTAGCGAACAAAACGATCTTGATTACCGGCGCATCCCAAGGCTTGGGCGAGCAGGTTGCCAAAGCCTATGCGGCTGCCGGAGCGACTGTCATTTTGGTGGCGCGTCATCAAAAGCGTTTGGAAAAAGTATATGATGCCATTGTGGCTGCGGGCAGCCCTGAGCCGTTTGCCATCTGCTTTGATTTAATGAGCGCGGAGGAGAAAGAGTTTAAGCAATTCGCGGAAACTATTGATGAAGCTACCGGTGGAAAATTGGATGGCGTGGTGCATTGTGCCAGCTATTTCTATGCCTTGTCGCCATTGGATTTTCAAACCGTATCGGAATGGGTCAATCAATACCGTATCAATACCGTTGCGCCTATGGGCTTGACCCGTGCGCTGTTCCCATTGTTGAAGCAATCCGAAGATGCTTCTGTGATTTTTGTCGGCGAAAGCCACGGTGAGAAACCGCAAGCCTATTGGGGCGGTTTCGGTGCCTCCAAAGCCGCGCTCAATTATTTGTGTAAAGTGGCTGCGGATGAGTGGGAACGTTTTGACAACCTGCGTGCCAATGTTTTGGTGCCGGGTGCCATCAATTCGCCGCAACGTATCAAATCTCATCCGGGCGAATCGAAAAGCGAACGCAAAAACTACGAAGATGTCCTGCCGCAATTTATTTGGTGGGCAAGTCAAGAGAGCAGGGGGCGGACAGGCGAAATCGTCTATCTGTAAATATACCTGCTCAGAGTGGTTTAAAAACATGAGGCCGTCTGAAATTTATATTTTCAGACGGCCTTTAACTTACTGAGTTTTATATCTAAATAATGGAAGTTTGATGTTTGACGTGTTCGCAGGCAAACATCAGGCTGGCACAAAATTAGATATAGTAATCTAAGTTATAGTTATATTGGATAAATATGACGGAATTTGACTTTATCAGACAATATTTGCAGCGACAAAAATCGGAAGGTCTGATTTTGGGCATAGGGGACGATGCCGCTATTATTCGCCCAAGTAACGGATTTGATTTATGTTTTAGCGCTGATATGTTGGTCAAAGGCAGACATTTTTTTGAAGATGTTTCGCCCGAAGATTTGGCATGGAAAATGCTTGCAGTAAATTTATCTGATATGGCCGCTATGGGTGCCAAGCCGCGTTGGGTGTTGCTCAGTGCTGCCTTGCCTGAATTGAATCAAGACTGGCTCAAACGTTTTTGCGATAGCTTTTTTGCTTTGGCCGCGCGTTTTGATACGGTATTGATTGGTGGCGATACCACAAAAGGCGATTTGGTCTTTAATGTAACGATAGTAGGTGAAGTTCTGACAGGGCGTGCCCTGCGGCGTGATGCGGCCGAAGTCGGCGACGATGTTTGGGTGTCGGGTCGGTTGGGTTTGGCTGCCGCTGCTTTGAACAAACATCTGGGGCATTATCAATTGCCGTCTGAAATCATGGCGGTTTGCGATGATAAATTGCTCCGTCCAGAGCCGCGCGTTTCATTGGGTCAGGCATTGTTGCCGTTTGCCCATGCCGCGCAAGATGTTTCAGACGGCCTGGCTCAAGATGTGGGGCATATTTTAAAAGCCTCTGCTGTCGGGGCGGAAATATTTGCCGATTGTGTGCCGTCGTTGCCTGAATTGAAAAACGTATTGTCGCGTGAACAATGGTTGTCGGCAGTATTGGCCGGCGGCGATGATTACGAACTGATTTTTACTGCTGCTCCAGAAGACAGGGAACGTGTTTGTCAGGCAGCGGAACAAAGTGGCGTACCGGTCGCCCGAATTGGTAAAATTACCGACTCAGGCCGTCTGAATATTTTGGATGCCGAAGGCGGCGTATTGGAACTGACTTCTTTAGGATTTGATCATTTTGGCTGAACGTAAACCTACTTTTTCTTGGCTGTTGCACAAACCATTGTGTTTTTTAGGATTCGGTTTCGGCAGCGGCTTGTCGCCGGTTGCGCCGGGTACGGCCGGAACGCTGGCAGCATTACCTCTGGCTTTTGTATTGTGCCTGTTGGGCATAGACGGCTGGATATTGCTTTTATTGTGTATCGCCTTGTTTTTTTGGGGTATCCGCATTTGCGGTTATACCGAGAAGGAACTGGGTATTCAGGATTACGGCGGTATCGTCTGGGATGAAATTGTCGCGATGCTGCTGGTGTTGTCACTGATTCCGTTTAAATGGAGCTGGTGGCTGGCTGCTTTTATTATTTTCCGCTTGTTTGATGCGTTGAAACCATGGCCGATCAAATGGTTTGACCGGCGGATTCATGGAGGTTTAGGCATTATGCTTGATGATTTGATTGCGGCTATGATGACCTTGATGGTCTTGGGCCTGTTTTATTGGATTGCGTGATGCGTTTTAAGTGTTTCGACCCTTTGCAAAAATAGGGCGGGCACACCGGAATTATCCGGATTGAAATAAAATAAATACCATACGGGGTAAACAATTATGAATGAAATCGAGATTAACGTGGAGCCGCGTTATATGGCCGGTCAGAGCGACGTCTATCGCGACCGCTATGCCTTCAATTATCTGATTACCATCTGCAACCGCAGTGATGAAATCATTACTTTGCGTCAGCGTTTTTGGGAAATCACCGACGGACACGGTGAGACAGAGCAGGTCGGTCATGTCGGCTTGATTGAAGAGCAACCTGTTTTGTACCCGGGCGAAGCCTATGAGTACAACAGTGGTTCGCAAATCAGCACGCCTTGGGGCAGTATCGAAGGCGCGTATGAATTTGAAGACAGTATCGGCAAACGTTTCGTTATCGGGGTGCCGAAGCTTGAATTCAAAGCAGGCTTTACGTTGCAATAGGCCGTCTGAAAAATAAAAAACCGGAACATTTTGCATGTTCCGGTTTTTTATTTTTCAGACGGCCTCATCAGTCTTTGCAAGGCTGTACCAATACCCACGGCGCCACGACAACCGCCCACATTTCCTGCTTATCCGCTAAAAATGTGCGCGCCATATCATCGCTGATGGCACCGAATTTGCCTTGTTCCATCCATTGTTTCAATGGCGCGGCTTCATCTTCGGCAACATGGCGGGCAACGGCAATCAAATCCAAATCAGGCGCAACATAGACGGCGGCACCGCGTGCGAAGTGGGGTTGCAGCTCTTCCCATGAGATGCGGGCGGTTTCGGTATTGAGTTTTTCGTTTAAGAGTGGAATAGACATAGGACAATCATCAAATAAAAAACGGATTGTAACCGATATTCGGCCTTTTGCCCGATGCCGTCTGAAAACGAAAGAAATTTACAGGGTTAACGTTATACAGTATCATTTTAATGTTTTAATTTTCTTTCAGACGGCCTGTTGTCCGTATTCGGGCAAGGGCGGTTTTAGGCTTATGAATTCTATATTGTTGACCGGATTGCTGCAAAGGCTGCTGATTGCGCTTGTCGCATTGGCGGCGTTGTGGGCTGTATATTTTTGGGCGGTATCGCCATGAGTATCGTGGTGGAGAATCTGACGGTCAGCTATCAGCGCAGGCCGGTGGTGCATCATGTCGATATGGTGTTTGAAGATGGCAAGATGTGGACGATTTTCGGGCCGAACGGCGCGGGTAAATCGACCCTGCTCAAAGCCATTATGGGCTTGCAGAAGACGGACACGGGCAGTGTGCGCTATGAAAATATGGCGCGCAAGGATATTGCCTATCTGCCGCAACAGTCGGATATTGACCGCAGCCAGCCGATGACGGTGTTTGAACTGGCGGCGATGGGGCTGTGGTATGAAATCGGCTTTTTCGGACGCGTGAACGCGGCGCAGAAAAAGCGCGTGATGGCGGCTTTGGAACGCGTGGAAATGCAGGATTTTGCCACGCGCCAAATCGCGCACTTGTCCAATGGCCAGTTCCAACGTGTATTATTCGCGCGGATGCTGGTGCAGGATGCCAAATTTTTGTTGCTGGACGAACCGTTTAATGCGGTGGATGCGCGGACGACTTATGCGCTGTTGGAAGTTTTGCGCCAATGCCATCAGGACGGTCAGGCTGTGATTGCCGTGTTGCATGATTACGAGCAGGTGAGGGCATATTTTGCCAACACGCTGCTTTTGGCGCGTGAAAAAGTGACTGCCGGTGCGACGGAAAATGTGTTGACCGATGAGTTTTTGGCACAGGCAAACCGAATGATGCAGAAACAGGAAGCGGCCGATTGGTGCGCGGTTTAATGGACAAGGCCGTCTGAAAGTTAGTATTTTTCAGACGGCCTAAGGCTTTCAGAGATTAATAAAAAAGCGATAAAACATGGATTTATATGATTTGGTCGTCGCACCGTTCGCCGAATTTGACTTTATGCGCTATGCCCTGGCGTCGATTTTCTGCCTGGCATTGAGCGCGGCGCCTGTCGGTGTGTTTTTGGTGATGCGCCGCATGAGTTTGGTGGGCGACGCCTTGAGCCATGCAGTTTTGCCCGGTGCAGCCATTGGCTATATGTTTGCCGGTTTGAGTTTGCCTGCAATGAGTGTCGGCGGTTTTGCGGCCGGTTTGCTGATGGCTTTGTTAGCAGGTTTGGTCAGCCGGTTTACTTCATTGAAAGAAGACGCGAACTTTGCCGCATTTTATTTGAGCAGCCTTGCCATCGGCGTGGTTTTGGTCAGCAAAAACGGCAGCAGCGTCGATTTGCTGCATTTGCTGTTTGGTTCGGTGTTGGCGGTGGATATTCCGGCTTTGCAGCTGATTGCCGTTTCTGCGAGTGTTACTATTTTGCTGATGGCGGTCATGTTCCGCCCACTGGTGTTGGAGAGCATAGATCCTTTGTTCCTCAAGGCTGTCGGCGGTAAGGGCGGCTTTTGGCATGTGTTGTTTTTGGTGCTGGTCGTGATGAATCTGGTTGCCGGTTTTCAGGCATTGGGTACGCTGATGTCGGTCGGCTTGATGATGTTGCCGGCGATTACTGCCAGACTGTGGGCGAAAAGCATGGGTTGGCTGATGATTTTGTCTGTCGCATTGGCTTTGCTTTGCGGCTTGGCAGGACTGTTGTTTTCCTACCATATCGAAATCCCGTCCGGCCCTGCGATTATTTTATGCTGCGGCACGCTTTACCTGATTTCCGTCGTGTTCGGTTGGGAAGGCGGCATTTTGGCAAAATGGCTGCGCCGCAAGAAACACCGCACGGCATGATTTTTCAGACGGCCGCTTGAATAATCAGGCGGTCTGTTTTATGATGATGTTAATGTTACGTTATATCACTGGAGAGAATATGAAACATTGGAAACTCGGCATCGTTGCCGCATTATTGACCGGTGCAGCTTATGCCGCTCCGCTGCCTGTTGTCACCAGCTTCAGCATTTTGGGCGATGTGGCCAAACAGATTGGCGGCGACCGCGTGGCCGTTCAAAGCTTGGTGGGCCCTAACCAAGACAGCCATGCCTACCACATGACCAGCGGCGACATCAAAAAAATCCGCAGCGCAAAATTGGTATTGCTCAACGGCTTGGGCTTGGAAGCCGCCGATGTACAGCGTGCAGTCAAACAGAGTAAAGTTCCTTTTGCCGAAGCGACCAAAGGCATTCAGGCTTTGAAAGCAGAAGAGGGCGGCCATCATCATGACCACGATCACGAAGGCCATCATCACGATCACGGTGAGTTTGACCCGCACGTTTGGACCGACCCCGTCCTGATGGGTACTTATGCGCAAAACGTTGCCAATGCGCTGATTCAAGCCGACCCTGAAGGCAAAACCTACTATCAGCAACGTTTGGGCAACTATCAAATGCAGCTGAAAAAACTGCACAGTGATGCGCAGGCTGCCTTTAATGCCGTACCTGCCGCCAAGCGAAAAGTCTTGACCGGACACGACGCGTTCTCTTACATGGGCAAACGCTACAATATTGAATTTATCGCCCCTCAAGGCGTGAGCAGCGAAGCCGAGCCGTCTGCCAAACAAGTGGCTTCCATCATCCGCCAAATCAAACGCGAGGGCATTAAAGCCGTCTTTACTGAAAACATCAAAGATACGCGCATGATTGACCGCATCGCCAAAGAAACCGGCGTCAATGTCAGCGGACGTTTGTATTCCGATGCATTGGGTGGCGCACCGGCCAACAGCTACATCGGCATGTACCGCTACAATGTCAAAGTTTTGACTGATGCCATGAAAAAATAAAGCGGCTTAAGGATAAAGGCCGTCTGAAACTTGGAAAACAAGGTTTCAGACGGCCTTTCATATGCGTATTTTTAAAATAAACCGTCAAATTTAAAATATAAAAATAAAATTTATGCTATTAAAAGTTTAATTATAAAAAATTCATGCTAATTTGCCTGGTAAGTACGCACCATCCGTGCGAATTGCTTATCAGCAGTCTGCCAGCCACTCACGGCTTGACTTCACCCTGTTACAATTCGGCATCTTCACGTTTCTTAATATTACATCATGAGCAACCATTCATCTTGGTCATCCAAAATCGGCTTTGTGCTTGCTGCGGCAGGCTCGGCCATCGGTTTGGGTGCAATTTGGAAATTTCCTTATACGGCCGGTACAAACGGTGGCGCCGTATTCTTTCTTTTGTTTTTGATTTTTACGATTTTGGTGGCTTTGCCGGTTCAATTAGCCGAGTTTTACATCGGCCGCACGGGCGGTAAAAATGCCATCGACTCCTTCAAAGTATTGCGCCCCGGTTCGCAGTGGCCGTGGGTTGGCCGCATGGGTGTGGCCGCGTGTTTTATTTTGCTGTCGTTTTACAGCGTGGTCGGCGGCTGGGTATTGAACTACGTCGTGCACAGCTTTACCGGCGAAATTCACGTTGGCGCAGACTTTAAGGCCCTGTTTGAAAATACGATTTCTTCACCGTTTGGCTCGCTGTTTTACCAAGGCTTGTTTATGCTGATTACCATTTGGGTGGTTAAAGGCGGCGTTTCAGACGGCATTGAAAAGGCAAACCGCGTCTTGATGCCGGGTTTATTTATCCTCTTTATTGCATTGGCTATCCGTTCGCTGACCTTGCCCGGCGCAATGGACGGCGTGGCATTTTTGTTGAAACCGGATTGGTCGTATTTGAAACCGGGTACGATGCTGACTGCTTTGGGGCAGGCGTTTTTTGCCTTGAGTATCGGCGTGTCCGCGATGATTACCTATGCTTCGTATTTGGGTAAGGATCAGGATATGTTCCGCTCCGGCCACATGATTATGTGGATGAACCTGTTTGTGTCGCTGCTGGCCGGTTTGGTGATTTTCCCTGCGGTATTTGCCTTCGGTTTTGAACCCGGTCAAGGCCCTGGTTTGATTTTTATTGTGTTGCCTGCGGTCTTCATGAAAATGCCGATGGGTACATATTTGTTTGCCGTGTTCATGCTGTTGGTTGTTTTTGCCACGCTGACTTCCGCGTTTTCCATGCTGGAAACCGTTATCGCGGCAACCATCCGCCAAGACGAGAAAAAACGCAGCAGCCATGCTTGGGTAACCGGCATTGCGATTTTCATAGTCGGTATTCCTTCGGCGCTGTCTTTTGGCGTATGGAGCGAGTTTAAAATTTTCGGCAAAACCATTTTTGACTTGTGGGATTTTATTATTTCTGCCGTCATCATGCCGATTGGCGCATTGAGCGTTGCCGTGTTTACGTCTTGGGTTCAGGACAAACAGTCTGTCCTGCGTGATGCGGGCATGGGCAGTACCATTCCGAAACAGCTGCTTTACCTGTGGTTGGGTGCGCTTCGCTATCTTGCGCCGATTGCGATTATTGTCGTGTTCATCAACTCTTTGGGTTTGATTTAATCCGATAGTGAACAAACAGCCCGGCGTTGCATTGCTTCGCTGGACTGTTTGTTTAAAAATATCATTAAAAAGTATCAAGGCCGTCTGAAAATTTTTCAGACGGCCTTTTTATATACACGCGAGGCTGATTAGAACTTCGCTTGCAGTCTCAGCCATGCAGTACGACCGGGTTCGTTCACACGCATGGTTTGAGTACCGGCAGACGGGTCGCCACCACGGCTGACGAATTCAGCATAGGTTTTGTTGAACACGTTGTCCACGCCGCCTTGCAATGTGGCGTATTTGCTGAATTTCCAACCGGCATTGAGCGAGAGTACGCCAAAGCCCGAAGAAGCACCGATGTCTTGACCGACGATATTGCCTTGGCCTTTGCTGTAACGGTTTTGTTTGGCCACGACGCGCCATAATGCGCCCGCGCTGAATTTGCCGTTGTCAAAGGCGAGGGTGTTGTTCCACTCGAGCGGTGGCGTTTGTGCCAAAGGTTTGCCGTCGGTACGGTTTTTGCCGTGGGTGTAGGCGAGGCTGGTGCCGATTTCCCAGTTAGGCGCAAATGTCCATTTGACTTCGGCTTCGCCGCCAAAGCGTGAAGCGTTGATGTTGCGCACGCCGAAATTCATGCCTTGGCGTTCCATCATGATGAAGTCTTTGATGTCGCTGCCGAATACGGATACAGACGCGTGGAGATTAGGACGTTTCCAAATTACACCTGCATCGATTTGGCGGTTTTGCTCTGCGCGGATGGCTTTGTTTTCAGAGCGCAGGCGTTCCCAATAGTCAGGTGCGCGTTCGGCAATACCGAAGCCGGCATAGTATTTCAGGCCGTTGTCCGTATTTCTTTCCCAACGCAGGAAGCCTGAGTTCAAATTGAATTTTTGATGTTTCAAAACGGGGTCGGTCACGCGCGCGGTATCGTAATGCGCTTTGACTTGGTCATGGCGTAAACCTGCTACCCAGCGTTGATTGTCGGTTTGCTGCCAAGAGGCTTCGGTGAAAATACCCCATTGTTTGAAACTTTGGTTGGGCATGTAAGGCTTGTGGCTGTAGCCGTCGCCGCCACGCTCCATGCGTGCGACGTGGACGTCGTCCAGATAGTCCAAACCGGTTTGCAGGTTGAGCTTGTCCCAGTCAAAAGTGGCTTTCAGACGGCCTGTATCGGTATTGCGTTTAGGGTTGTTGGCATTTTTAATCTGCTTGCCGGCAGGATTGTAGATGGTACGCAGGCTGTATGTATCCATCACGTGGTCGATTTCGCTTTTGCCGTAGCGCAGTTCGAGTTCGCTGAACCAAGGGGTAAGGTTGCGCTGGGTAAAGCGGACGTTCCATGCATCGCGGTCGAATTTACTGCCGTCCATCATGCGGTCGGCGTAGGCAACCTTGGCTCTGCTGCGCTCGTATGTGCCGGCAATGGTGGTGTTTTCTGTCGGGGTAACACCCAGTTGCAACATTTGGCTGTCGCGTTTGAAGTTGGAGTGAATGCGGTTGCCGTCGCCGTCTTTGTAGTCGTCGGCTTCGTTATGGGAGATATTGGTGCGGACATAGCCGTATTTGCCGCCGAACTCGGCTTCCAGCGAGCCATCAAGGCGGTCGTTGCTGCCTGCTGTCAGAGTGGCGTTAATGTTATAAGGTTTCTCAGTGAAATCAGGATCTTTACGGATAAATTGCACCGAGCCGCTGACCAAGCCCATGCCTTGGGTGACGGTTTGTGGGCCTTTGGTGACCACGACTTGATCAAATGAGTTTGGGTGAATATAGGCAGTCGGTGGGTCCATACGCATACCGCAACCGCCATAAATAAACTGGTCGTCGGCATTAACGGAGAGGCGCGAGCCGCCCAAACCACGGAATAATGGATCGCCCGAGCTGCCGCCTTTGCGGATGATGCTCATATTAGGCACGGATTGCAAAAGGTCTGCCCCGTCACCGGCAGGGAGGGGTTGCAAAGCAGCTTTGGGGTTGAAAGTAACGCGGTTGGCTTTTTGTTGTTGTGTGCCGGTGACGGTGACAGGGGAAAGGGTAACTGTTTCTTCAGGTACAGGGTCAGTGTCTGCCCATGCTTGGGATACGGCTAGGACGATAGGCAAGATAAGTAATGGTGGGTATTTCATGTAGTTTCTCTCTATTATTAAGTGTCATATTGAGTAATGCTTAAGTAGTATATATAAAGTTTAGTAAAATTAAAACATACTGTTTTTAACTTATATCAATATTTATCATTTTATTTGCATGTTTTGCTGGTTCGTGATTTGGTTATACCAGTGATGGTAAAATTTGATTCTTCTTAAGCAGTTCATAAAAAATACCAATATGGTTTTAAACTTGATTATTGGGAATTTCATTAATTTAATTATTTAAATGAAAGCAAGAAGATATTTGGTATAGAAAGCATCATTTGCTTATGATTTTCTATTGATATTGCGATTTGATAACATTTCTTGACGAAAAAATAGGGGATTGATTAGAATGAGCAGTTAATTGGTCAATCCAATTTATGGCCGTCTGAATAAAACTGTCCTTCAATCATCAGGAATACAACATGACGAAATTGGTTCGTCCGCAAAAAATCAGCGATCAGGTTTTAGCCGTTTTGGAAGAACGTATCGCTACCGGCATTTATGAAGAAGGCAGTAAATTGCCTCCCGAACGTACGCTTGCGGAAGAGTTCGGCGTATCGCGTCCGTCGGTCAGGGTGGCATTGAATATCTTGATTGCCAAGCAGGTTTTGGAAGCGCGGCAGGGCGATGGCTATTATGTTTCCGTCAAGCCGCAGCAGGATTTTTTACAAAGCTGGCAGGAGTTGCTCGGCAAACATACCAATTGGGAAACAGACGTATTCGATTTCAGCTGTCACGTTGAAGGCTGTATGGCGGCTTTGGCTGCCGAAAGACGGACTGATGCTGATTTGAAACGCATTGACTTCTGGCGGCAGAAGTTTGAAACGGCCTGTGAAAGCGGAAATTTGGAGCATCAGGCCGAAGCAGACGTCAGCTTTCATCAAACCATTGCCGATGCCGCACACAATATCCTATTCAGTCATCTTTCCAGTAGCCTGCTCAAAATGCTTTATCAGCAAACACGCAGCGGCATTATCTATATCCATCAAACCGAAGACCCGCGCCCGACATTGATTGCCCAGCACCGCGCTATTTTTGAAGCCGTTGCGCAGGCCAAACCGGCGGAGGCTGCTGAAGCGGCCAAGCTACATTTGAATTATGTCGCCCGCCGCATTTTGCAGGACAGGGAATATCAAAGCCGCAGCGAGCATGCGGATGTATTGGCACAAAATGATTTGAAACGGGTAGATTGGTAGCGTTTAAAAATAATCAGGCCGTCTGAATTTTTCAGACGGCCTGATTTTGCAAACAAAGCCTTTTAGTGCCACAATCTTCATCAATTCTGTCTGAAAACAAAGGAAGCACCATGTACCGTCATGTCGAGTATTATCCGGGCGACCCGATTTTGAGTTTGGTTGAAACCTTCAAACGCGACGAGCGTCCTGAAAAAGTCAATTTGAGCATAGGCATTTATTTTGATGACGAAGGCAAAATGCCGGTTTTGGAATCTGTCCGCCGGGCAGAAGCAGAGCGTGCGGCCGTACCGCGACCATCGCCTTATCTGCCGATGGAAGGTTTGGACACTTATCGAAGCGCGGTTCAGCGTTTGTTGTTTGGCAAGGATAATCCGGCATTGGCAGAAGGGCGTGTTGCGACTGTACAGACTTTAGGCGGCTCGGGGGCGTTGAAAGTTGGTGCCGACTTTTTGCACCGTTGGTTCCCCGATGTAAAAGCCTATGTCAGCGATCCGACTTGGGACAATCATAAAGGCATTTTTGAAGGCGCAGGTTTTGAAGTGGGGACGTATCCTTATTACAACCCTGAAACCGTCGGCGTGAAATTTGAAGAAATGACTGCGTTTTTCAAAACATTGCCGGAAAACAGCGTATTGATTTTGCATCCATGTTGCCAAAACCCGACCGGCGTAGATATGTTACAAGCGCAATGGGATGAGGTGTTGGACATCATCAAAACGCACAAGCTGATTCCGTTTATGGATATTGCCTATCAAGGTTTCGGCGAGGATTTGGACAGCGATGCCTATGCAATCCGTAAAGCCGTCGAAATGGGTCTGCCTTTGTTTGTCAGCAACTCTTTCTCGAAAAACCTGTCGCTGTACGGAGAGCGCGTCGGCGGTTTGAGTGTAGTGTGTCCCAATAAGGAAGAAGCAGAGCTGGTGTTCGGACAGTTGAAATTTACCGTCCGCCGTATTTATTCCAGCCCTGCCGCGCATGGTGCATATATTGCGTCTGATGTGATGAACAGCGATGATTTGCGCGCTTTGTGGGAGAACGAGGTTTACGCCATGCGCGACCGCATCCGTGCCATGCGTCAGAAGCTTTATGATGTTTTGACGGCCAAAATCCCCAATCGCGATTTCAGCTATTTCATCAAACAACGCGGTATGTTCAGCTATACAGGCCTGACCGTAGAGCAGGTGCACCGCCTGCGCGACGAGTTTGCCGTTTATCTGCTGGATTCGGGCAGGATGTGTGTGGCCGGTTTGAATGCATCGAATATCGATTATGTGGCCGAGGCATTTGCCAAAGTGTTGCAATAGCCGTTCAATCTGAAATTGAATGTAGTTTTATTTGAAGTAAATCAAAAGGCCGTCTGAAAAATTTTCATCTTTCAGACGGCCTCTTTATAATTGGCGCACCCAACAGGGATCGAACCTGTGACCTCCAGCTTCGGAAACTGACACTCTTCCAACTGAGCTATGGGTGCGGAAGCCGTAAGGTTAACGCATATTGGCTTTATTGGCAAAGTTTATCTTGAAAGTGTCTGAAAGTGGCATTGGCGGCCACTTTTTTGCATGGCTGGAATAATCAATTAACTACAAAGGCTTATAGATTTCAGACGGCCTTTTTGAGGATTTTTGCGTATCTTTTTCTCAAGATGGATTGGAAAGCCTTTGCGAATTCAGTATAATCCAGCAAAATATTGTTAATTGCGTTTAACACATAAACTATAACTTACAGCACAACCTAACCTAACGGCGAGGCCTACCAAATGAAACAACTCCGCGACCACAAAGCCCAAGGCTCTGCATTGTTCACCCTTGTGAGCGGTATCGTTATTGTTATTGCAGTAATTTTCTTCCTGATCAAATTGGCGGGAAGCGGTTCATTCGGCGATGTTAACGAAACAACCGAAGCTGCGACTCAAACCCGTATCCAGCCAGTCGGCCAACTCAAACTGGGCGACGGCATCCCTGTCGGCGAACGTCAAGGCGACCAGATTTTCAACAAAATCTGTATCCAATGTCACGCGGCGGACAGCATTGTTCCTAATGCGCCTAAATTTGAAAACAAAGGCGATTGGGCTCCTCGTATCGCCCAAGGCTTTGATACTTTGTTCCAACACGCTTTGAACGGTTTCAACGCAATGCCTGCCAAAGGTGGTGCGGCTGATTTGACCGACCAAGAATTGAAACGCGTAATTACTTATATGGCCAACAAAGCCGGCGGTACTTTCCCTGATCCTGATGCTGCGGCTCCTGCCGATGCCGCTGCTTCCGGCGAGGTTGCTTCAGCTCCTGCTGCTGAGGGTGCGGCTACTGCCGATGTTCCTAAAGCAGATGCTGCCAAAGCTGAAGACAAAGGCGCAGCTGCCGGCGGTGCAGACGGTAAAAAAGTTTACGAAGCCAGTTGCCAAGCATGTCACGGCGGTGCGGTTCCCGGTGTTCCTCATGTAGGTAAAAAAGAAGACTGGGCTCCTCGTATCAAACAAGGTAAAGACACCCTGCACAAACACGCACTCGAAGGCTTTAACGCAATGCCTGCCAAAGGCGGTAACGGCAGCCTGAGCGACGATGAAGTGAAAGCTGCAGTTGATTACATGGCTAATCAATCTGGTGCTAAATTCTAAGATTTGACTTTGAATCTCGAATAGAAAGCGCATTCCGTATAGGATGCGCTTTTTTCGTGCAGGAAGGCCTGATCTTGCTATAATACGGAAGTAGTAGATTGTGGTTTGTCTGAAAGATTCAGACGGCCTTCAAACACAATATTTTTTAAAGAAGTTCAACCATATTCACATACGACAAAACAATCACGGAGTTATCTCATGGCAAAAAAATATTTTGGTACTGACGGTGTGCGCGGCGAAGTCGGTCAATTCCCTATCAATCCTGATTTTGTCTTGAAATTGGGTTATGCGGCAGGTCAGGTTTTGGTACAGCACGAAGGTGAAATTAAACCGACTGTTTTAATCGGTAAAGACACGCGTATTTCAGGCTATATGCTGGAAGCCGCGCTGATTGCCGGCTTTACTGCCGCCGGTGTCAATGTTATTCAAACCGGCCCTCTGCCAACCCCAGGTGTAGCGTATTTGACCCGTGCTTTACGTTTGTCTGCCGGTGTGATGATTTCTGCTTCCCATAACGTTTATTCCGACAACGGCATTAAATTCTTTGCCGAAGGCGGTGTGAAGTTGAGCGATGAAATCGAGTTAGAAATTGAAGCCAAAATCGATGAAGAAATGAAAACCCAGCCGTCCAGCCGTTTGGGCCGTGCGCGCCGGATTAATGGTGCGGATGACCGCTATATCGAGTTTTGTAAATCCACTTTCCCAAGCCATTTGGACTTGCGCGGTCTGAAATTGGTGGTCGATACCGCTAATGGTGCGGGCTATGCAGTTGCACCTAAAGTATTCCATGAGTTGGGCGCGCAAGTAGTCAGCATCGGTGATGAGCCAAACGGTTACAACATCAATGAGAAATGTGGTGCGACCCATCCGAAAGCTTTGCAAGCGGCTGTGTTGCAAAATGAAGCCGATTACGGCATTGCCTTGGATGGCGATGGCGACCGTTTGATGATGGTTGACCGCAATGGCAAAGTGTATGACGGCGACAGCCTGATTTATGTGATTGCCAAAGCACGCGCGCACGAAGGCGTGGAAATCGGTGGCGTGGTGGGTACAGTGATGACCAATATGGCGATGGAAATTGCTTTGAAAGAGCAGGGCGTTGATTTCTGCCGCGCCAAAGTGGGCGACCGCTATGTGTTGGAACAGCTCCACCAACGCGGTTGGCTGATTGGCGGCGAAGCCAGCGGCCATATTTTGTGCATGGACAAACACAATACCGGCGACGGCATCATTTCCGCTCTGCAAGTCTTGGCTGCATTGCAAACCTTGAATCAAGACCTTGCCACCGTTTGCGCCGATTGGCAGCCGTATCCGCAAACCATGATTAACGTCCGCATCAAAAAAGGGCAAAACTGGCAGGATGCTTCCAAAGAGGCTTTGGCTGAAGTGGAAAAAGAACTCGAAGGCAAAGGCCGCGTGGTCTTGCGCGCATCCGGTACAGAGCCTGTCGTGCGCGTGATGGTGGAAGCCAAGCAGGCAGACTGGGCGAAAAAAGGCGCAGAAAAAATTGCCGCTGCCATTCAAGGTCAAAAGTAACAGCGTGTTTGATGTTGAATTGAACTAAATAAAAGGCCGAGACCTTTGCAAAATTCCCCA